>JBKEAX010000449.1:0-1992 GCA_047972825.1 Hyphomicrobiaceae bacterium
GCGGCTGGCCTTGGGCTGGGGGCTACCGGTTCGACGTTTTGATCGGCTCGCCGGGGATTTTTTCAGCCGCGCGGGCCTCATCCCACAGGCCATCCATTTCCTGAAGATTGCTGTCCTCAGGTGTCTTTCCCATGCTGGCCAGGCGCTGCTCGATATGCAGGAAGCGACGGGAAAACTTCTCGTTGGCGCCGCGCAATGCAGCCTCCGGATCCAGCTTGAGATGGCGCGCAACATTCGCCATGACAAAAAGCAGATCGCCCAGTTCCTCCTCAATGCGCTTCATGTCGTTGGCGCTGGGAACCGACGTTTGCCCAGCGCCACGGGGATCGACGGCAATGGCAACTTCCTCAAGCTCGGCAAGTTCTTCGCGCATCTTGTCGAAGACAGGTACGATTGAGGGCCAATCAAAACCCACCCTTGCAGCTTTGCTCTGCAACTTGAGCGCTCGTGACAGCGCAGGCAGCGGCAACGGTACGTCGGCAAGTAGAGATGTTTCGCGGGTCGGAAATCCCTGAGCATCCATTGCGGCTGAAACAGCCTTATCGCTATCAGGGCTCTCGACCTCAGAAGTTGTATCGCCCCTGTTAGAGGCTTCCAGCTTCCTGCGAAGCGCTTCCTTCTCGGCCTTTTCTTCCGACTTGATGCGCGCCCAGAAACCAGGCTGCGCGCCTGCCGCGCGCTCATCAGGCGTACCAAAGACGTGCGGATGGCGGCGGATCATCTTACGTGTAATGGCGTCGGCAACATCATCGAATGCGAACAGCTCGGCTTCTTCCGCCATGCGAGCGTGATAGACAACCTGAAGCAAGAGGTCGCCAAGCTCTTCTTCCAGGCCCGCCATATCGCCACGCTCAATCGCATCGGCCACTTCATAAGCCTCTTCAAGCGTGTAGGGGGCAATGGTTGCAAAGGTCTGTTCAAGGTCCCAAGGACAGCCCGTATCAGGCGTTCTGAGCGCCGCCATAACCTCCAGAAGGTCGCCCAGTGTTTTCTTGCCCGGCGCCGGGTCGGCCGCGACAGCAGGTCCGGTGCGTGAACCTGAACCCTTATCCGTTTTCCTGTCGGTCATTGTTCGCTCGGCGTCCTTAGGCTAGTGAGGATAGGGCGGTCTGAAAAACACGCTCATTGCTGGCACAGGTTCAGGGCTTAAATATCCAGATCCTGGATTGCATGAGCGATGAAGTGGCAACTTGAGGGGTATGGTCGACGTGCGCTTTATCGTCAACGCCCTGATCATGGCAGCAGAAATTGCGTCCGTCGCAGCCGTGGCATGGGCAGGACTGCATTATCCGTTGATTTTCGCGGGAGCGACCGCGCTCATCGCTTTTATCCAGGGTATGCTGCTGGAACACGCGCGCCTGCGTCACGAATTGCCATTCTATTTCGGGCCGCGTGGACCTAATGCAGGCCTGCTGGTTCCATTCGTCGCGACATCCAGTGCGCTTGTGCGCGGCCTCATCGGCGGCGTGGTCGCCCTCCTGACGTTTTCGGGAACCGATCCATCACGGCTTTTCTGGATCGCGGTGGTGTTTGGTGTGACGCTCTATCTGGCGGTCTGGCTTTTGCGAGGCTTGGCCCACAGGCTCAATGCCAAGCCGGCGCGCTGGGGTTACTTCCGTTTGGCCGCACCGCTCGGTCTCATCTATTCGATAGGGCTGTGGTTGCTGGAGCGCTTTGGACAAATCAAGGCGCCCAACCTCACGGAGATGGGCCGGACGCTCATTTTCGATACACCTGCCATCCCAACGGTGGAGCAGGGGAGCGAACTGTTGTTCCGCATGAAGCTCTACATCGACAGCGTCATTACCACGCTTTTGAAACCGTTGGTCGGGGCGGACTGGGCGCCGATCGTCTCCATCGTCATATCGGTCAACGTGCTGACGGGATTTGTCGTGGCCATCTATGCGGTGCTGATTGGAGAAGCCGTTGTCAGGACAGAAAACAAGTTGCTCTGAACCTGCTTAAGCCAGGGGCACAAGCACGACATGCCAG
>JBKEAX010000455.1:0-12462 GCA_047972825.1 Hyphomicrobiaceae bacterium
TCTAGGCAACCACTTTTCAGGGGTGTTTTGACATGAGCATGCCGATTATCGATCTCACGGGAACCGAGGGACGAATAATCGATGCCGCATTGGCATTGGCGACGGAGCGGCCATGGTCCGAGGTGGCGTTGCGGGATATAGCCGAAAGAGCCGGAATCACCCTGGCCCAAATGCGTGAGCACTTCAAATCGAAGCCGGATGTGTTGGGCGGTTTTGCCCGTGCCGTCGATGATGCAGTGCTGGCCGTAGCACCAATGGGTAACCGTGAGGATCCAAAGCGAGACGCATTGTTCGAAGTGGTTATGGCACGCTTCGATGCACTCCAGCCCTACAAGACGGCGCTGCGTTCCATTTCGTCTGACCCCTCGGCCGATCCGGGCTTCATGCGTGCATTGATTGCTTCACAGGCCTGGATGCTGGAGGCTGCAGGAATAAACGCCAGTGGTGTGAATGGCAGTCTGAAGGTTGCCGGTCTGGCCGCTGTCTACGGCTCAGTTTATCGCACATGGCTGGAAGACGATGATCCGGGCCAGGCCAGGACCATGGCCGTGCTCGACAGGCGCTTGAGGCGCGGCGAGCGCATGCTGTCCACGCTCGATGAGGTGGCTGGAACCATCAATCGTATTGGCAGTCGTGTGTCGTCGATCATCTCTAACGCCAATGCCACCAGGTCGAAGGTCCCAACCGAGGAACATGGCGGCAGAGAACATGCCGAAGGCAGCATCGGGGAGCAGAACATTCCTGGCGCCACCTCGCCGCCTTATGTTTGAAGTGCTCTACAGTGGCACGCAGATGATTGCGCGAAGTCCGCCCAGCGAGCTTTCGCCCAGGACAATGTCGCCACCGTGGCTCTTGGCAATGTCGCGAGCAATGGCAAGGCCCAGGCCTGTGTTTGACTTATCCTGATTGCGTGCGTGGTCGATACGATAAAACGGCTTGAAGACGTTGTCGTGTTCAGACTGCGGGATGCCTGGGCCGTCGTCGTCCACCTCGATGCGTAACCACGCGCCTTCGGTCGCCGCGCGCACAACGATTCTATCGCCAAAGCGCGATGCGTTGGTCACCAGATTGGTGATCGCCCTTTTGATGGCGTTGCGTTTCAACGGCACTGTTAACTTGCTGCTCTTCTTTCTCAGCTTCACTTCAACATCGGCGCCGTAGACGGCAGCGTCCGCTTGTATTTCCTCCAGCAGTTCGCCAACGTTGGTAGGTGAGGCTTCCTCCCCACCGTCGCCCTTGGTGAACGCTAGATAGTCCTCCAGCATGTGCTGCATTTCATTGACATCGGCGAGCAGGGATTGTGCTTCGGGAGTATCGCCCAGCAGGGCCAGTTCAAGTTTGAAACGTGTCAGCACAGTTCTAAGATCATGACTGACGCCGGCCAGCATTGCCGTGCGCTGGTCAACGTGCGTCTTGATCCGGTCCCTCATTTCCAGAAAGGCTTGCGCAGCTTGCCGCACTTCGCGCGCGCCGCGCGGACGGAAGTCTTCGGGAACCGGTCGCCCTTTGCCGAATTCGTCAGCAGCATCGGCAAGTCGCAGGATGGGACGGATCTGGTTGCGCAGGAACAGGATGGCGACAGTCAGCAGGATTACAGACGTGCCAACCATCCACAGCAGGAAAATATGCGAGTTGGAAGCATAGGTCTGAGAGCGGGTTGCGATGAAGCCAAGGATGGCATCGTCGTGCTGGATGCGAATCTCAACGTGCCGCGACTTCCCGACAGTGTCGATCCAGAACGGCCGTTTGATGCGTCTGCGGATCTCATCAGACAGCGCGGCATCCAGGAGACCGAAGAAGGGTTTGGGACGTGATTCGGGAAGTGCGCCCGCTGGCATGAGCCTGAATTGCAGCCCAAGCTTGTCGCGTGCCAGCCTGACAATGCGTTCATGACTTTTTTCGCCGCGCGGAGACTGTTCGTAGATTTCTATGACCGCGGCAATATCGCGTGCGGTCGCTTCCGAAAGGCGCCGCGTAACAGCCTGCCAATGGCGCTCCATGAATACGAAAGCGATAACGCCTTCCAAGACGACAATCGGTGCAATGATGATGATGAGCGCGCGCGCATAGAGCCCCTTGGGCATGCGGTCCGCGATCCACTGCATGGGCTCTCGAAACGTGCGCCTTAACCGGGCCGTTACCGCGCGAATCCAAGCTGCGGTCCGAATGCCGTAGCGAGACCGGGTTTTCTGGTCAGGAATATCCGGCGTAATTAACATGGTTCAGACCGTATTGAAATTTACCGCGCGTGGCTGGCGGAGACGATATTTTTGATCTCTTGAGGCCGGGCCCTAGATCACTTAGCACTCAAATGCCCCAATGCTAAAACTTGGCCAAAGCAGACCAGCCACTCACAACCAGCAGGCTCAATCCGTATAAAGGATGTAGCCCTTGCCACGCACCGTTTGCAGATAGACTGGATTAGATGGGTCTGACTCAATTTTTCGGCGCAGGCGGTTGATCTGGACGTCAATGGCGCGTTCCGAGCCGGTGGTGTCCTCGCTTGAAAGCTCGTGCCGCTGGATTGGGGTTCCCGGCCGCTGTGCGAACTGACGCAGCAGGTCACGCTCGCGTTCGGTGAGTTTGATGCTCTCGTCGTCTTTCTTCAACTCGCCGCGTGAGATGTAGAAGACATAGGCACCCATGTGAACTTCATCGCCTGTAGCTCCTGAAGCAGAACCACGTCCGCGGCGCAGGATAATCTGCAATCGCAAGAGAAGTTCCCGAGGTTCGAAGGGTTTTTGCAGGTAGTCGTCGACGCCGGTTTCCAGCCCGGCGATTCTGTCCTCGGGATCGGAGCGGGCCGTCAACATCAGGATCGGCACGCTGAGGTTTGCTTTCAGGTCCCGGGCAAGATCAAGACCATTCTCCCCAGGCATCATGACATCGAGCAATATGAGGTCGAAGGTAAGTCCTCGCATGGCGGCGCGGGCAGCTGCAGCATCGGCGGCCGGTGTCACGCGGAACCCATGTTCGCTCAAATAGCGCCGGAGCAGGTCACGAATTTTCTGGTCGTCATCTACCACCAGAACATGCGGTGCATTGTCGGGCAGGGGTTCGGTGGCCAGAGCCTGTGCAGCAGTCATGTTTGGTCTCGTTGCTGTTCGCGATCAAAAGGCGCCCCCGACCGGCTCATTCCCCAGATCAGATCTTGGACGCGGGCACGATCCTTTTCCCCGATCATGGCAAAAAGAAATCGTGCGGTCACCTCATCAGCGCCTGGGCCGGCCTTCTCGAAGGCTTCCGCCATCCGTCCAATCTGCAGGTTAACCAGCCGTTCCGCCAGCTTGTTGCCTTTGGCCGTAAGGTGAAGCAGGCGCTCCCTACGGTCGGATTTGCCCGAGCGCTGTACAACAAAACCTTCGTCAATCAACTGCTTGAGTACCCGGGCAAGGCTTTGTTTGGTGATTTTCAGGATGTCCAGAAGGTCGGCGACCCTTAAGCCCGGGTTGCGATTTACGAAGTGCAAAACCCGGTGGTGCGCACGCCCGAACCCGTACTGCTCAAGAACGCGATCAGCGTCATTGGTGAAATCACGGTAAGAAAAAAAGAACAATTCCACACATGAGATCAATTGCTCACGGCAGGTAGCCTGGGTGTCCGGCCCTGGTTGCGTTTGGGGTGCTTTGGCACTTTGCGATCGCTCATTCATGGAGCGGCCTGAAGATCTGGAATTTACGTCAGTCATGTTGACTTAATTGCAGGTGATTGATAGTCGTGGCAAGTCATTTTGAGCACTTGTCTAGGCGGTTTTGCCATGGCGGCCCGCTTAAGTTGCGAAGGGTGCGGCTGGGTGGTTAACACGCCGGTAGCAGGGCACCCATTGATTGCAATCCGGCGCAGCGTTGAGGAATTCGAGGCATGGCGGAGCTCGTCCCCTATCACGATCGTGACGGTTATATTTGGTTTGACGGCAAACTGGTGCCCTGGCGCGAAGCCAACGTGCATTTCCTCACCCATGCGCTCCACTATGCCAGCGCCGTTTTCGAAGGTGAACGTGCCTACAACGGCGAGATCTTCAAGCTCACAGAACATTCAGAGCGCCTGGTCGAGGGTGCGCGCTCAATGGACTTCGAGATACCGTACTCTGTCGCCGAGATCGATAAAGCGTGCCGTGAGGTGCTCACCGCCAACAATCTGACCGATGCCTACATTCGCCCGTTGGCCTGGCGCGGCAGTGAGCAAATGGGCGTTTCAGCACAGCTGACGAAAATCCATTTGGGCATCGCGGCATGGAATTGGGGATCCTACTTCCCGATGGAGCAACGCCTGAAAGGTATTCGACTTGCTCGCGCCAAATATCGCCGGCCGGACCCGGCCACTGCGCCCACCAAGACCAAGGCCGCTGGTTTGTATATGATCTGTACCTTGGAAAAACATCGCGCTGAAAAAGCCGGCTATGCGGATGCGTTGATGCTCGACTATCGCGGCCACGTTGCCGAGTGCACTGGCGCCAACATCTTCCTTATCAAGGATGGCGTGATACACACGCCCACTCCGGATTGCTTCCTTGACGGCATCACCCGGCGCACTGTCATAGGGTTGGCCCAGAACCGTGGCATCGAGGTTGTTGAACGCACCATAATGCCCGAGGAACTCACCTCATTCGATGAGTGCTTCCTGACGGGAACAGCCGCTGAAGTGACGCCGGTGTCTGAAATCGGCGAAGCACGTTACACGCCAGGCAAGATCTGCGAGACGCTGCTCAATGACTACATGGCGCTCGTGCAGCCCAAGTCGAAAGCCGCTGCCGAATAGGGCGCTTGTTTGAATTCTGGAACAAGTATCAGGTCAATCCCGTTTCCGGGACCAGCCCACCAGAGTGCTGCAACGGTATCGCGTATGTGCCGTGATGGCAGGTCGGATCTTCAGCCGACCGTGTTGGGGCCAAGCGTTGTAACGAAGCAGCGTCCCAGGAGCGCTGGCGCACGACAGCGCACTGTTAGAGCATGTTCAGCCGAAGTGTACGCGGTTCGGCGTGAAGAACATGCTCCATACGAAAGAGCATGTTCAGCCGAAGTGTACGCGGTTCGGCGTGAAGAACACGGCGAGAAATAAAAGAAAATAGAGCGCGTTCGCGATTCCGTGAAACGTGAACGTGATCTAGGGACAAACCAAGCCAAGTGACAAACGCAGACAGCCAGTTCGATGTGGTGGTGATCGGGGGCGGACACAATGGCTTGGTGGCCGCGGCCTACCTTGCGCAAACCGGCCTGTCAGTGCTTGTCCTGGAAAAAAACGATGTCGTTGGCGGCGCAGCCGTAACGGAGGAGTTTCATCCCGGATTTCGTAACTCCGTGGCTTCCTATACGGTCAGCCTTCTTAACCCGCATGTCATCCAGGATTTAAAGCTGGAACAGCACGGCTTGCGCATCGTTGAGCGGCCCGTTGCAAACTTCTGGCCCGTTGACCGGTCGCGTGGGCTGCTCATGCCCTATGGCCTGGAAGCAAGACGCCAGGCCATTCGCGCTTTTTGCGAGCATGATGGTGACCAGCTCGCAGACTACGATGCGGCATTGGAACGAGCAGCCGGTGTCTTGCGCGATCTGGTCCTGGAGACCCCGCCGAATGCAGGTGGCGGTATCGTGGAGTTGCTGCGGGCTGGGCGTGTTGGCCGGCGTTTGGCGCACCTGCCGATCGAAGACCAGCGATTGATGGTCGATCTGTTCACCAAAAGCGCCAGCGATTTCCTGGCGCACTGGTTTGAGAACGACATTGTGAAAGCCGCTTTTGCATTCGACGGTATTGTCGGAGCGTATGCGGCACCTTCAACACCGGGCACCGCCTATGTCTTGTTGCACCATTGCTTTGGAGAGGTGAACGGCAAGTCGGGGGTCTGGGGCCACGCCGTGGGCGGTATGGGCGCGATCACCCAGGCCATGGCAAGCGCTGCCCGTGCAGCGGGCGCCGTCATCCGCCTCAACGCGCCGGTGCGCGAGGTGCTTACGCAGAATACGCGCGCTGCGGGCGTGGTGCTTGAAACAGGAGAGGTGGTTCGTGCGCGCTCAGTTGCTGCCAATGTTGGCCCGAAACTCCTGTTCGGCCAGATGGTGCCAAAGGGTGCTGTAGATACTGACATTCATGCACGTCTTGCCGGCATCAAGACCGGTTCGGGCACGTTCCGCATGAATGTTGCTCTGTCAGAGCTTCCTGATTTTGTTTGCCGCCCTGGCAAGCAGGCCGCGCAGCATCATGGTGCGGGTATCATCATCGGGCCAACGCTTGATTATCTCGAAACCGCCTACCTTGATGCACGACGTCATGGTTGGTCGCGTGAGCCGGTCATCGAAATGCTCATTCCCTCAACGCTCGACGAAAGCCTGGCGCCACCCGGCCACCATGTCGCGAGCCTTTTTGTCCAGCATGTAGCGCCGGAGCTGCCTGACGGACGCTCTTGGTCGGACCCACAAGAAAAACAAGCGTTCGCCGATCTGGTCATCGATACGGTGAGCACGCATGCGCCAAATTTCAAAGCAAGCGTGATAGCGCGTCAGGTGCTGTCGCCGCTTGATCTGGAGCACCGGTTCGGCTTGGTGGGGGGTGATATTTTTCATGCTCAACTCACACTCGACCAGCTTTATTCAACCCGCCCGGTTCTTGGTCACGCCGATTATCGCATGCCGCTTGATGGGCTTTATTTATGTGGCGCAGGTGCCCATCCAGGCGGCGGTGTCACAGGGCTACCGGGCCGCAACGCCGCCCGCGAAATTCTCAAAGACCTTGGCAAGGGCTCCTGGAAAAGCCTGTTCGCGCCCGCAAGCCGGCAGCGTTCCTGGCGGGTATGAACTGGCTCTCATTCCGGTCCGGCAGGAGTGGCCCAAATAGCTAAAAGTTAACGCCTGAAGCGCTCAAGCCTTTTCAATTCGCCAATTGGCACATAAGTCTCTTGGCAGCACGCAGCCATCGTGCGCCCTGTCTGTATGCTTTTATGCGTCATGCAGGCTTGAACCTGACGCACAGGAGTGCAGTTTGAATATTATGGACCCAGACACAGGCGATGCTGGCGGCCTCACTGCGCTAAGCTACCGGGCATTGATGAGGCACCAGGCCGGCGCGGTGGCCATTGTCGCAACGGGCCTGGGAAAGACGCGCGCCGGTCTCACGGCGACGGCGTTTTCTTCACTCTCAGACTCACCGCCAACATTGTTGGTGTGTGTGCAGCGCAAGGCCGGCGCCCATGATATGATCGCGGCTTCAGGGGTGTTTTCAGTCAATATTCTGGCGGCCGACCAACAGCAGGTCGCGGAGAGGTTTTCTGGGAAATCTGGCGTAAGCGGCGAGCAACGCTTCGTTGGACAGGCTTGGTCCAGCCTATCCACCGGAGCGCCAGTCCTGTCCGATGCGCTCGCGGCCCTCGATTGTGAACTGGTCGAGAGTCATCAATTCTCAACTCACACGATCTTTATTGGCCGTGTGGTTGACGGGGTGACACGAGCTGCCGCTGACCCGCTTCTTTATTTCCGCGGTGACTACTGGAACCTCGCAGACAGATGAGCGCCAATTCATGCTGAAGGTCTCGCGAACGATTTCGATCGACGACAGCGAATTGGAAGAGCGTTTTGTGCGTGCGTCGGGTCCAGGCGGCCAGCATGTCAACAAGGTTTCAACAGCCGTGGAACTTCGTTTCGATGTCAGGCGGTCGCCTTCCATCACTGACACGGTACGGCGGCGATTGGGCACCCTTGCCGGGCGGCGTCTGACGGATGAGGGGATACTGGTCATTCGCGCCGAACGTTTCCGGTCGCAGGAGCGTAACCGTGAGGATGCACGCACACGGCTTGCCGCGTTGATTGCTGAGGCAGCAAAACCTATAAAACATCGTGTAAAGACAAGACCAACCTTGGCTTCGAAAAGACGTCGTCTTGATACGAAGACAAAGCGTGGTGAAGTCAAACGCAACCGTTCGTCGCGTGATTTTGATTGATCAAGATAACTCATACGGGCTCACCCCATCGGGCTGATCCCGACAAGGTTGCGCCGCTTTTCCATTGATCACCGGTGTGTGAGCTTGAGTTCAATGCGCCGGTTCCTGCGGTAACTCTCCTCGCCCGTTCCATTGTCGATTGGTGCGAATTCGCCATATCCGGCTGCAACAAGCCGTTTTGCGGGTACGCCACGCGAAATGAGGTATTTCACGACAGATAGGGCACGCGCGGTGGATAGTTCCCAGTTTGATGGAAAGTCCGGTGAGTTGATGGGCAGGTTGTCGGTATGGCCGTCAACCTGCAAGGCCCAGTCGAGTTCTGGTGGGATTTGATGAGACAACTCGACGATGGCACGAGCCAGTTGATCCATTGCGGCAAGACCGGTTGGCGTCATGTTGGCCTGGCCCAAAGGAAACAGAACTTCACTTTCGAATACGAAACGGTCCCCGACAACACGGATATCCTTGCGGTCCTTCAGCAGTTCTCTCAGGCGGCCAAAAAAGTCGGAACGGTAGCGCTGCAGTTCCTGCACTTGGCGGGCTAAAGCAGCATTAAGTCGGGAACCGAGATCCTTGATGCGCGTTTGCGCATCCGCGTCCTTCTTCTCGGAAGCCTGGAGTGCCTCGTTAAGGGCGGCTATCTGCCGGCGCAGCGCCAGAAGTTGCTGGTTGAGCAGGTCGACTTTGGCAAGAGCGTCGTCCGATACTTTTTTCTGCGAGTCCAGGCTGTTTTCTAGTGCTCCGATCTGTGCGGCCTGTGCTTTGGCTTGTTCGTCACCAGAAACGGCAAATCCAGAGATTCGCTGGTTCTCCTGGCGCAGCGCCGTCAACGTCGCCTGCAAAGCTGCAATCTCGTCTCCGGCGGATTTGGCTTTGCTCTTTTCAAGTGAGAGCAGGCTGGTTAATTCGGAAATCTGCCGATTGAGGCGCTGCAGCGCATCGTCCTTGCCGCTTGCTTCCTGGGTGGCAAAGTACTGCGCCAGCATGAAGATCGACATGAGGAAGATGACAACCAACAGCAATGTCGACAAAGCGTCGACATATCCTGGCCAGAACTCACCGTAATCGCCACCGCGCCGTGCGCGTCCCCGGGGCATGGCTAGCCTCCCTGACGCTCAAGGTTGTGCGCTAGGTCCTTCAAAACGTTGGCCACTTCAGATTGCTGTGAGGCTTGTTCGTCGACCCATTCGCGGACAATCTGCTGTTCGGAACGCATCTGTGTGATGAGTTGGCCAACGCCCTGGGCCAGATCGCGCATCTCCTTGGTCTGTTCGCTTTGCATTGCTGGATCAACGCCACTCTCGCCAAGCCGGATGTTGAGTTCCTCAAGGATGCGTTGCATGTCATAAAGGGTTGCAGAAAGCTGACGCATCACGAGGTCGCTTGTACCCGATGATGACCCCGGCGTTAATTCGGTAACGCCTGACAGCCACTCCTCCAACTCATTATAAAACCGGTTCTGCGCATGGCTTGCCTGCAATTCCAGAAAGCCCAGTATCAGCGAACCGGCAAGTCCAAGCAGCGAGGATGAAAAAGCGGTGCCCATGCCTTTTAAAGGTGCAGCCAGCCCGGCTTTCAGATCATCAAACACGGTGACTGTGTTGCCGCTCCGGGTATCGATCGTGCCAATTGCGGTGCCGACGGATTGAATGGTGTCGAGCAGACCCCAGAAGGTCCCGAGCAATCCGAGAAATACCAACAATCCTACCATGTAACGGCCGGTGTCGCGGGCTTCATCCAGGCGCGATCCGAGCGATTCCATGATTGAGGACATGGAGGCCGTCGAAAGGGAGATTGAGCCTGTCCGGTCGCGCAACATCGTCGCCATAGGCAACAGCAGGCGCGGCTTATGCGAGATGGATAGACCAGGGTCGGCGATGCGAAAGGCGTTGACCCATTTGATTTCCGGGTAAAGACGAATCACCTGGCGGAACGAATAGAGCGTACCGAAGGCCAACACGCCGATAATCAGCCCGTTAAGGCCAGGGTTGGTCATCACCGACGATAAAAGCTGTTCGTGCAGTATCGAGCCCAGGAAGGCGACCAGAGTAAGAAAAATCAACATACGAACGAGAAAAAGACCGGGCGGCGTTAGCGTGCGATGCCCACCGATCTCATCGCCTTGTCGTTTGCGTGCCATGCTCATGCCTCTTGCCGCGGCGGCCAACCGGCAAAATGCGCTCGCTGTGGGAGGCGGTCGGGCGGCCGATTTAGTCTTTTGGCGCAACTCTTATGCACTGGACTGACCGCCAGTTTACCCCAGCGTTGCGACCTGAGAAACATGCAACATGGTAGGGCGCATTTTGGCCACAGCAGGGCAGATCAGTGAGCTGTGGTTCGTTTCCACAAACCAAATACGTATTAGGGTCCCGACCCTAAGGGTCCGGGCTCAATAACAATAGCTCCAAGACAGTCCAGTTTACGTCCGCGCGCCGCCATCGAGCAGGCCCAGCATGGCCTTATGGATCGGCGGATTGGCAGCAAGCACCTCGCCTTTTTCAAGCATCTGGTCGCCTCCGAAAACATCGGTGCAAATTCCGCCTGCTTCACGCATGATAACGATACCGGCGGCGAGGTCCCACGCCTGAATATCCTGTTCCCAGAACGCATCGAAACGTCCCGCAGCCGTCCAGGCAAGATCAAGCGCCGCCGAACCTGTCCGGCGGACTCCTGAAACTTCAGCCATCACCCGCTTGGCTTCGCTGAGGAAGCGCTGATGGCCAGGGCGGCCACGGTGCGGGATTCCAGTGGTGACAACAACATCAGCAATGTGTTTGCGCGCGGCAACCCGAAGTCTGCGCTGGTCATTAAGAAACGCACCCTTGCCTTTTTCTGCGCTGTACAACTCATCGGCAACAGGATTGTAGATTACTCCAGCGACCAGTTGCCCTTCGCGTTCCAGTCCAATCGAAATGCAAAATAGCGGAATGCCATGCAGAAAGTTCGTGGTGCCGTCTAGGGGATCAACGATCCAGCGATGGCTCTTGTCGCTGCCCTCCACGTAGCCGCGTTCTTCCATCAGGAAACCGTAGTCGGGCCTTGCGCGTGACAGTTCCTTATAGACAATCTCCTCGGCCCGCAGGTCGGCGGCGGAAACGAAATTGGCTGGCCCTTTCACCGAGACCTGGAGCTGCTCGACCTCGCCAAAGTCGCGGTTCAGACTGCGGCCTGCCTTGCGGGCTGCACCAACCATCACGTTCATCAGGGCAGAGGCTGCCATTGGCATTTCTTTCTTTGCGTGGGGCTTCGAGAAGGAGGCAACGCGCCGCGCGGGGGCGGGAAAGCCTGCCGGCTCCGGTTGCAAATGGGTCCAGACCGGACGTAACGGGTTGGCCTAAACCCTTCCCCGCGCGCTGGCAAGCGGGGCGCGACATGGTGTGACCGGGGCGGACACTAATGCATGTCGTGCACAAGTGTGAAGCGGTTTTGCGATAACGACATGCGTAATATCAAAGACTTAAAGCCCGAGGAGCGAATCTCACAATTCGCTACAGGCTTTAGCCGCATCAATGCGAGGTCTTTACATCAAGATCAATTGGTCATGTCCAAACCCTTGCGAGTAATCGATCAGTGAAACCGCGACAGGGGTCACTTCGAATACGGCCAGGCTCGTAGGGTCGTCCGGCGTATATCGGCGCGATTGCGGAAGTTTGTGGAATAGGCGCTGCAAGATCGTGGCCGCACGCGAACGGTCCTTGATGCGTATCGCCCTGCCCGACATCGAGAGGCCCTTCAATTGATTGAAGTTTTTCGTTTCACAGGCAATCGCGAGGGATACTTTCGGATCACGTGCGAGATTTCCCGCCTTCTGCGAGGCGGCGTCGCACGCAAAATAAAGTGTCAGACCATCATTGATATAGTTGACCCACGTCGTTTGCGGAAAGCCATCATGGCGCACCGTGGCAAGAGCCATCAAGTGCTCGCGGGAGAGTACCCCGATCACCTTTTGTTTCAGCACCTCGTCGGCAACGTTGTCCATGAGAACCCCATTTTGGGGCAGACTGGCACGCATGCGGGTGAGCCCGTCTTGACGTTGGTCAAATCAAAAAGGTGCTTGGGAAACGTCGATCCAGAATGGATGAGATTGCGTTAAAGACATGCGCAAAATTGCAAGCTCAAAGCACGAGACGCGGATCCGCCCACAGGCCACACGGCGACAAGCGTGTCCACACGGGTTTAAGGTCCGGACCCTAGGGTCCGGACTCGATAACAATAGGTCCAAGACAGTCCGGGTTTGTTTGCCTGGCAGGCGCGCGAGTGCCGGAAATCTGGTTGATTTTCAAGTGAGCGCAACGCACCAGGCAGGCAAACCCGGGCTGCCCGGAGGGTCGCCAGCCGAGACGAAATATGCTGCGCGTTCTTCGCTTGAATATGCCCGGCATGTCCTGCGCTCCGCCCACTTGCCTCTTTCGCCTCGGCTGACGTTGTTGGGGACTCAGTGATTTTGGGTCCGGACCCTAGTGGCCTGTCGCGCCAAATTTGAAACATCGCCGCAACCGCATACAATTTGGGCGCGACGCCACACTAGAACGGCAGCA
>JBKEAX010000475.1:0-4389 GCA_047972825.1 Hyphomicrobiaceae bacterium
TTGCTGCGCGCATCAACAGTTGTTCCAACTCGTTCACAGGATGGAATGGAACTGACGGATTGCCATGCCCTCCGGTTTGTTGAGGGCTCGTATCTGAGACTGCCGCAGTGTCGTTTCGGCTGCGCTGGAACAGGCGTGAAAACAGCTTTTTCAATACCACCTCGGCGATTGAATTTTTCATCTCAATTCGAGCATCGGGCAATAATTCTGATTCAATTCTGTTTTTTTGGCGGCGTGTGCTCCTCGCGGGATAACTGTGCATTCAGTAGGGTTTGCGCAGGCCAATCGCTCGACACAACCCGCACCCCGCTTGGAAGCGCAAACGGCCGGACGAACTTGCTTTTATCCCGGGTTGCGACGGGGCAAGGATAACCTGGTGATCCGCAGGTGTCGGGGTTTGCGGGCAACGAGCGCCATGAACAAATATCCCATGCCAACTCAGTGGCCATGGATGTCGCCGCCGGACATTCCTGATAGCCAGAATGCGGTTTACTCTCACAAAAATGTGAGCGTGACTGTGTGTCGAATTTCTGATCCTTAGGAGCCTCCTTTGCATCAATGGAGGTCTTTATGCCCGCCTACCTTCTCCTTACTCTCGGGATCATCGGCGAGGTGATCGGCGCCAACGCCATGAAGGCTTCCGAAGGATTTACGCGCCTAGGCCCCTCTGCAATCACAGTGGCGGGTTATGCTGCTGCGTTCTTCTTTTTGGCTCAAGTCCTGGACCGCATACCAGTCGGCATCGCGTATGCCGTGTGGGCGGGCGGCGGCATTGTTTTGGTGGCTCTGGTCGCTTGGGTAATGTTCGGTCAGAGGCCCGACTTGGCAGGTGTCGTTGGCATGGGCTTAATCGTCGCTGGCGTGCTCGTTCTGAACCTGCTGTCCAAGACTACAGTTCATTGACTTCAGACAGAGCGTGCGTAGGGTCCGGGGGGGGAAATACATGCCGCTCGTAGGCTGAAGGTTTGTTCTCGCGGCCATTTCAGCCGAGAAAGCGTTTCACAGCATCGTTGTTGGTCTCTTCTGCGAACCAGAAGCCAAGTTGCGCCAGGTCTTCATCGAGTTTGCCGTCCTGGTCCGGGTTAACTGCAAACCCTGCAAGCACCCGCCCATAGGCCGCCGCCCGGCTGCGGTAGTGAAACAGGGTTATGTTCCAGCGCGATCCAAGCGTTTCCAGGAAGTGCAACAGCGCGCCTGGCCTCTCGGGAAATTCAAAGCGGAACCGTCTTTCCCGCGTGCCTGCTGGAAGCGTGCCTCCAACCATGTGCCTGACATGTGATCGCGCCACGGCATTGTGCGTGTAGTCGGCAACCGCGTAACCGGCTTCACGAAACGCATTTGAAATCTCCGTGTGTTCAGCGTCACCGCGTGTCAATTGCACGCCAACGAAGATCTCAGCCACCTCGCCTGCACGATAACGATAGTTGAACTCCGTAACCGAACGGCGCCCGATCATGCGGCAGAACTGAAGAAAGCTGCCTGGCTTCTCCACTAACGTAACGCCAAACAGCGCTTCATGCCGTTCGCCGATTTCGGCGCGCTCCGTCACGTGACCAAGACGATCAAAGTTCATATTGGCGCCAGACAGTATCGTTACCAGATCCGCATTCCTGGTTCCGGTATCCTTGAGCCACTTCTTCATTCCGGCCAGGGCCAATGCACCCGCCGGCTCGACAATGCTCCGCGTGTCCTCGAACACATCGCGAATGGCGGCACATACCTCGTCGACGCCAACCGTGACCAAACCGTCGATGCGATCTTTCAGGAGTTCGAACGTCAGATCCCCGATCTGCTTGACGGCGCAACCGTCGACAAACAAACCAACATGGTCAAGCGCAGTTGGGTTGCCAGCCTTCAACGCGGCATCAAGGCAGGCCGCATCATCGGGCTCCACGGCGATCACGCGTATGCTTGGATCCAATGCCTTCAAGAAGACCGACATGCCAGCGCACAAGCCACCGCCGCCGACGGGAATAAACACCGCATCGATGTGGCCGCGGTGCTGTGCGATCAACTCCATGGCAATAGTGCCCTGGCCGGCGATGACGGCGGGATCATCGAACGGATGGATCAGCGTGAGCGCTTCATCTTCCGCAATCTTGCAACCCCGGGCTGCCGCCTCGTTATAGGAATCTCCATGAAGCACTATGCGCGCACCGTAAGCCTCGACCGCCGCGATCTTGATGCGCGGCGTCGTCACCGGCATGACGATGGTTGCGTTAAGCCCCAGTTCTTTCGCGCTGAATGCTACGCCCTGTGCATGATTTCCGGCTGAGACGGCAATCACTCCGCGCTCGCGCTCCTCTTTGGTCAGGAGCTTCATTCTGTTGTATGCGCCACGAAGCTTGAAACTGAAAACAGGTTGTAGATCCTCTCGTTTCAACCAGATCGTATTCCCGAATTTCCTGGAAAGAACCGGTGCGTGTTCCAGCGGCGTCCTACGGGCGACATCATAGACCGGCGCCGTCAGAATGGATCTGAGCCAGGCGGCATCGTCCTGTTCCAACGAAATTCCGGCTTGCGACCTCGCCATGCCTGCCTTGACGCTTTTGTTTTTCGCCTTCGCCGTGCTGCTGTCGCCGGTTTGCTTGTTTCGTTCAGCCATTGCATGTGTCCTCAAATTCGCATGGCTTCGCCATACCAAAGGCCCCGGGTCACGTGGGCACGCTACCGCTGCATGCAATAATTACCGGTTACTCTTCAAGTACCGGGCTTTAACTATTTAGGGTCCGGACCCTAAGTCAGGGCTGACAAAAATAGACCGTTCTACCTTGAAGGATGCAACGTTCTATCTATTTGCGCAGGAATACAAGGTGCCGCTGCTGCATCCGATGTTGGCGGTCTACACGGCAACGGTAGCCGTCCTGTTGAGATCCATGAAATTTGGCGCAAGCATGCTGTCTTGTGGATCACATGATCCACGGACGCAGTGGTGCTCAACGATAACCGGCAGCGCCGCCACCTAGATCGCGTTCACGTAAGCAACGGCAGTGTTGGTTGTTGGTGGGCTGCGCTGGCCTTGCTCGTTACAGCTTAAATTCGGGCAGCTTCCTGGGGGCAGCCTGGTTCGTCAACGTCACATAGCTAGGCATGCCGTTCTCAAATGGCGGGTAGTCTTCGCCCTGAATCAGCGGCACAAGATACTCACGGCAAGCATCTGTAATGCCGAATCCATCTTCGGTGATGAAATCGCGCGGCATCATCTTTTCTACGTTGGCGACCTCAGATAGCGGTGCCTCGCCGATCTCCCACGTGTAGGGATTGGAAGATTTGCGCACGATTGTAGGCATGATTGAGTTGTGGCCATCAAGCGCGAATTCAACGGCCGCCTTGCCGACAGCATAGGCCTGCTCCACGTCGGTTGCCGAAGCGATATGGCGGGCCGCGCGTTGCAAATAATCAGCAACGGCCCAATGGAATTTGTAGCCCAACGCTTCCTTGACCATGTTAGCAACGACAGGCGCCGCGCCGCCCAACTGCGCGTGCCCAAATGCGTCGCGCGTGCCCTGCTCGGCCAGGAACCGGCCATCGGGATGCCTGGCACCTTCCGATACGACAATCGAACAATAGCCGTGCTTATCAACCATCGCCTTGACCTTGGCCATGAACCTGGCCTGATCGAAATCGATTTCGGGGAATAGAATGATGATCGGAATATCAATGTTCTTGTCGGCGGCAAGACCGCCAGCCGCAGCAATCCAGCCAGCATGCCGCCCCATGACCTCAATCACGAAAACCTTCGTTGACGTCAGAGCCATCGAGCGCACATCAAATGATGCTTCGCGGGTGGAAACAGCAATATACTTGGCGACAGAACCGAACCCGGGGCAATTGTCGGTGATGGGCAGATCGTTATCGACGGTCTTGGGCACGTGGATGGCCTGCACCGGATAACCCATCTTTTCGGAAAGCTGGGAAACCTTGTAACAGGTATCGGCAGAGTCACCGCCGCCATTGTAGAAGAAATAGCCGATGTCGTGCGCCTTGAAGACTTCGATGAGCCGGTCGTACTCGCGCTTGTTGGCTTCAAGGTCCTTCAGCTTGAAGCGGCAGGAACCGAATGCACCCGATGGCGTATAACGCAGGGCTGCAATAGCTTCGTCACTCTCCGCGCTGGTATCGATGAGATCCTCTGTGAGCGCGCCGATAATGCCGTTACGGCCGGCGAAGACCTTGCCGATCTTGTCGCGATGCTTGCGTGCCGTTTCGATAACGCCGCAGGCCGATGCATTAATGACCGCGGTGACGCCACCCGATTGCGCGTAAAAAGCATTCTTCGCCATAGTCTAAATGTCCTCCCAAAGGCCCGCGAGTTTAATTCTTTGTAAAACAACCGGCAGCGTAGAGCACTTCCGGCAGACAATTGGCAGCTACCTGCATTAACAGGCT
>JBKEAX010000519.1:0-5932 GCA_047972825.1 Hyphomicrobiaceae bacterium
CCAGTATAACAATGCGCTATCCAACTATGTTGCAAAGTCGTGTGAATCAGATCCCTACCGCAGTTACCGCCACCTTCGTGATGTTGGCAAGTCCCCTTTCATTCGCGGGCATTCAAGATGCCAAAGACGCCAAGCCGGGAGGTTATCATGCACAGCGTCGCGATAATGAAAACGACAATGATCAACAATACATAACCAGCTGCATCCAGCGTTCCCGCACCGATCAGGCGATGCATTTCCGCCATCGTCACCGTGCCGCCGCCAAGAAAACTGACGACCCATGGCATGGCGAAGAAAACGGCCATGGCTGAGACGGCGCCAATTAATCCCGCCCGGATACCCAGTCGGAGGAAATGTTTCTCAAACTCCCGCGCGATGAACTTGTCGGTCGCACCCACGAAATGCAGAACTTCGACGATCTCCCGGTTGGAGGCCATTGAACTCTTGGTGGCGGACACGATAATGGCTGTCGTCGCTGCGCCGACGAGAAACAGAATGGTCAGGCCGCCAAGCGCAAAAGAGCGTGTGACGGTACGGATCTGGCGCTGCCACTGTCTGTGGTCATCGAGAGATACGCCGGGAAAAGACTTCTCAAGCCGGGATCTGACGGCGTCAAGGTTGGGCGCATTTGTGCGGTCCAGTTCCACAGCGATCAGCCGGGGAATGGGCAAAGCCTTCCAGGCGTCGGAGCTGCCGAGCCATGGCTCCAGCATCGCACCGGATTGTTCAAGGGACAGGATGCGGATCGCGTTGATACCGGTTTCCGCGCTGAGAGCGGCGGCAACGTCTGCGGTGGATTTTTCCGGATCTACGCCTTCGCGCGGTTCCACTTGGACTGTTACTTCACTGGCAATGTCATTCATCCAGGCGGTGGCGGACTGGTTCATCATGTACCAAGCGCCCGCCGTCAGGCAGGCCAGGAAGCACATGATTGATATAACCAATGTTAACGAACTGCCCGCAACCGAGTCCGGTGGCACGATCGGCGCATGCGAGCGCTTCGGGTCCTGGACGACAGGCAGCGCAACATCGCGGGAACCGCGCGGGTCGGACGGCGGATTTGTAGTCTGCAGCCGAGCTGGTTGGGACACAGGATTCGTAATAACGTCCTCATAGGGGTCATAGCGCCCACCCGAGCCAGATTGGCGAGGCATCGGCCGGCCGGTCGGTGTGTCAGACGATGCGGACATTGCCCTCATGCAGCTCCAAACGGGGCGCCTTGAACTGGCGCATTAATTGATGGTCATGGGTCGCAATCAACACCGATGTGCCGAGCCGGTTCAATTCGATGAACAGCCGCAAAAGCCGCCGGGCCATCTGCGGGTCGACGTTGCCGGTCGGCTCATCTGCCAACAATAACTCAGGCTTGCCGATCACCGCCCGGGCAATAGCCGCGCGCTGCTTTTCACCGCCAGACAAAACCGAAGGATAAGCGTGCATGCGATGCCCAAGTCCAACCCATTGCAGAAGGTCGGTAACATCCTCGCGATAATCGCCAATGCGTTTGCCGACCACCCTGAGGGGTAAGGCGACATTTTCCCAGGTGGTCAAGTGGTCAAGCAGCCTGAAATCCTGGAAAACGATGCCAATCCGGCGACGCAATTGGGCGCGCTTTTTGGTAGTAACGTGACTGACGTCCTGGTTGAACATCTCGATTGCGCCGCTGGTCGGATGGGTTGACATGAACAATAGCCGCAAAAGCGACGTCTTGCCGGCGCCAGAAGGCCCGGTTAGGAAGTGGAACGAGCCGGGACGGAGGTGGAAGTTCACTGCTGTGAGCACCTCAGGGCCAGTATCATACTTCAGTGCGACGTTATTGAGCCGGATCACGGTTTTGAAACAGTCTCAAGGCTAGAGTTTCATCGGGTGGGGCCTTATATCCTCAGTGACAACGATTGAGCGCCACCAGTGATCAATCGGCCAGGAATGTGGCGGGCTCGTGGGACGTCGATGGCCCCAACGTACAAAGCCAAGTTACTGGACAGTCAGCGCCCCAGCCTCCCCCGTTAAGGTTTTAGCTGGAACCGGGGACACCAGCAATTTTGAGGTCTCTCGATGCCGGGATGAACTGCGATTGGCAAGAGGCCAGAGCAATTGTGTGTTGGATAACGGGTTTATGCAGGAGATGCAGCCTTGGCCATTTCTGATGTCCTGAATCAGAATGAGACGCTGGATGTGGTGTACGCGGCAGACGTAATTGCCGCGCGCCTTGAGGAACTCGCACGCGAAATTTCGGGCGCCGAAGAAGACCAGCTCCTGGTCATCGCCGTACTCAAAGGCAGTTTCGTGTTTGCGGCCGATCTCATTCGTGCGCTCCACCGTGCCGGAGCTTCACCGGAAGTTGACTTCATCACCTTGTCGAGTTACCGCAAAAATCGCGTCTCCCTCGGTTCCGTTCAGATTTTGCGCGATGTAGAGATGGAGGTGCGCGACCGCAGCGTTCTGCTGGTGGATGACGTACTTGATTCGGGACGGACATTGGCCTTCGCAAAGGATCTAATGGCGGCGCGCGGCGCTCGCTCGATCCGGACCTGTGTTCTGCTCAACAAGCAAACCAATCGAGCAGTCGATGTTGCAGCAGACTATCGCGCCTTCGACTGCGATGACGCCTTCATGGTCGGCTACGGCATGGATGTCGCGCATCGGTTTCGCGAGCTTCCCTATGTTGGCCGCATCGTGAAGAGGACGTGAAGGAACACATCAAAACTAATCGCTGTGATTAGGGTCCGGACCCTAGGGTGCTTGAGGTTTGGCACCGCTGAAGTCACAAGAGCTGGTGATTGATGAAGGGGGAAAACATGGCAGACATATTGCTTGCAGATGACGACGGAGCAACGCGTGCTTTTGCTAAGCGTGCACTGACCGGCGACGGCCACAACGTCATCGAGGTCGAGGATGGGAAGCGCGCGCTGTCGCAGATCCAGTCCAGGCAATTCGATGTTCTCGTGAGTGATCTCGATATGCCCGAACTCGACGGCATAGGCTTGGCGGCACAGGTAACCGCACGACATCCAAACCTCAAAATTCTGCTGGTCTCTGGATTGGGTGACGAACTCAAAAGGGCTGAAGGCTTTGACAAAAGCAAAGTATCGACACTTGCCAAGCCCTTCACGCTGGAGCAGCTGAGATCAGCGGTGCGTGCACTCATTGGTGATTAGGGTCGTAGGGCCCGGTCCGTAAGGCTGCCAGCACGCACACCGCCTTGCGGAAATAACCGCAGGTGCACCGAACTCGTCTTGCAGCAGGATTGCCACCTTATGTCAGAGACAGGGTCAGCCCCCCGTCACGCTCATGTGGCGCGATACAGCCGGTTTGTCTTGCCCACGTTCTATAATGAAGTCGTGCCCCTTCGGCTTTCTTGCAATGGCTGCATCGATCGCTTCGAATAACCCGGCATCATCGACGCCAGCACGAAGAGGTGCGCGCAGGTCGGCGGCATCGTCTTGACCAAGACACATGTAAAGCGTGCCAGTACACGTCAAGCGAACGCGGTTGCAGCTTTCACAGAAATTGTGCGTCATGGGTGTGATGAACCCAATTCGCCCGCCGGTTTCCTTCACTTGAACATATCGTGCGGGGCCACCCGTCTTGTAGGGGATGTCTTCAAGTGTAAAGCGGTCCATCAAGCGAGCGCGCACAATTGACAACGGCAGGTACTGATCGGTGCGGTCGCCTTCAATGTCACCTAGCGGCATCGTCTCGATCAAAGTCAGATCAGCACCGCGTCCATGCGCGAAACGCACCATATCTTCAAACTCATCTTCGTTGACGCCCTGCAAGGCGACAGCATTGAACTTCAGCCGGATGCCCGCTTTCTCTGCCGCCTCGACACCATCCATTACAGTCTTGAAGTCACCCCAGCGGGTGATGGCCTTGAACCGGTCTGGCTTCAAGGTGTCGAGCGAGATGTTGATGCGCTCAACACCACATGCTTTCAATTCGGCGGCATAGCGCTTCAATTGGCTGGCGTTGGTGGTCAACGTCAACTCTTCGAGTGACCCGCTATCAAGGTGGCGCGAAAGTGACTTGAAGAGCCACATGATGTTCTTGCGAACGAGCGGTTCACCGCCAGTGATCCGCAGCTTCTTTACGCCCTTGCCAACGAATGCCGAACATAGCCGGTCCAATTCCTCAAGCGAAAGCAGATCGCGCTTAGGTAGAAACGTCATGTGTTCCGACATGCAGTAAACACAGCGGAAATCGCACCGATCAGTAACCGAAACTCTGAGGTAGGTTACGGATCGACCGAACGGATCAACCAGCGTTGGTTTTAGGTCGTCCGCGATTGTCGCCATTGTATGGTTCTGCATATTTTAGACATTGCTCGCTGACAGTTCGAACTGCTCGCACGCGCGCAAGAGACTCGAAGCTGTGCTGATCAGGATATAGGTTTGCAAACCGCAACTTAGCTCGTATCTGGCGACTTGCAACACGAAGTGATTTTGCAGCGCAAAAAACTACAACATGCATATTTTTGCTATTTTACGCATTTTATTCGGATTTCTAATGAAAATAAATTACCAGCAGTTTTTAGGCGGAAAACGACGTCGTTTGCGGTGCGAGATCACTTGAAATTGTGAACGAATTTAGAGCTGCAACGATGTTGCGAGCCCGCTCCCTAGCGGGCAGACTGGGTTGGTATATAAGCATCAATAAAAAGAACGTGGGGAGAAGGTTGCGTGCAGCATGCGCAATCCCAGGTGGAACCCGAATTGATCGCGCAGCAAGATCGCATCCCTAACCAAGAGGACGCGTTGCGGGCGCATCATTATCGCCTGCTGGCCCATTTCCTGACCGCTGCTCCTTCCGCCCAGGACTTGAAGATTGCAGCCTGTTTAACAGCAGACGATGGCATACCCCTGGGTCAGGCCATCAACGCGTTTGCGCAAGCCGCTGGCAAGACGAATGCACTTTCACAGGCTGATGCGTATCAGAACCTTTTTATCGGCCTGGGGCGAGGCATTTTCGTGCCGTACGCCAGCTATTACCTGACAGGTTTTCTGAACGAAAAGCCGTTAGCCCGTTTACGCTCGGACATGTCGGAGCTGGGCATTCAGCGCAACATCGATGTCAGAGATCCTGAAGATCACATAGCCTCGATACTTGAGATGATGGCGGGGCTAGTTGCTGGTGATTTCGGCATTGTGCCGCTTGATCGGCAAAGATCATTTTACGCCACCCACCTGGGCACCTGGGCTGGCCACTTCTTTCGTGACCTTTCACTTGACAATACGTCGGAATTTTATGCCGCGCTTGGCGTGCTGGGCGGACAGTTCCTGGAGGTAGAAGAACACGCAATGAGGCTGGATTGAGCGTGGCGCGGAGCGCGCGTTGATCCAGTGCCATCAAGCAATTGAACGAAGTCATCCCGCAGGGGTGGCGCAAAGGAGGAAGAGACACATGAAGCATTCGGACAAGAAGGCGGATCAGACCAACCGCCGCAGCTTCCTCAAGCTGGCGGGCGCTGGAGTTGCAGGCGGCGGGGCTGCCATTGTGGGTTCGGTGGTTCCGGCTGCGGCAGAGGCTGCACCTGAAGCTGTTGCGGAAGGCGGCTATCGCGAGAGCGATCATATCAAGCGCTACTATCAACTCGCCAAATTCATGTAACCCGTCGCGCCGCGTCATTGAGGCAGGTCCAGGCCAAGTGACGCGAGACATGGAGAGACAAGTTGCTCAAGATAAAAGTCAGTCGCTCCGCGAGCGGGGGGTGCCTTTCAGCAGCCGTTCGAGAGGAAGGTGCCTTTGCAACCGTCTACCGGCGTTCGTTCCTCCGTAACTCCGGTCTGGGGGTTGGTGGTATCGCTGCCACCAGCACCTTTACTGCTTCGCGTGTGCAGCCGGCTAAAGCTGCGGCACCGGCTGCAGCAAATGGCAATATCGAAATCAAGAAGTCGATTTGCACGCACTGTTCTGTTGGTTGCACGGTTATCGC
>JBKEAX010000535.1:0-3207 GCA_047972825.1 Hyphomicrobiaceae bacterium
AAGGCACAGCCGCATCTGCCGACTGCCGGGTTTGGCAGGCAAGCTATGGTGGCGCGCGCGCAGTGATCATCAAGGCTTCCGATAACGATCGTACCAACTACACGGTCCTGGACGTCAACGAGGGTCGCGAACAGCGCGAAGTTGCTGCCTACATTGCCGCCTACGCCAAAAACGGAACGTCGCTGGGGACTTTCAATGATCCCAACACCGCCCTGAGCAAGGCATTCGAACTCTGCCCGGAAAACTGACGGTCAGGATCGATACTTGGCGCACGTGCGGCGCGACCTGGAGCATGTTTGGCTGACTTGTGGAGCGGCTCAGCGTGAAGAACATGCCGAAATAAAAAAGCACAGAGCTCGTTTACAAAACCCATGAGAAGCAAACGAGCTCTGGCGACCAGCTGCGCTGGAATGAAGGCTTGAGATTACTATTTACGGCAGCGACTAACGACTGGCTGTTTGAACTTCGAACGTAAAAGCCAGCACAACGTCGTCTGGGGGAATGGGACTGAACCGTTGGGTCGAATTCGCGGGCCAACCTCCAGAGGCATTTCCGGATGCGATTATTTCATCATTTGTCACCCCAAACCGATCGCTTCACCATTGTTCTGCGGCGTAACGGCTTGTCAGCCGCAAAACTTGAACGCATCCAGACCCGATTGCGAACTGCGCCTCTCCTATTGGCCATCGCCGCTTGCATGTGGCCCCCAACTGCAAGCGCTGCAACACGGCTTCCAGAAATCCGCATCCATTTTCACAACCGCGTGCCCGATTGCGTCACGCCGGAACGGCTCATGGCGTTTTTGAAAATACGCAACGAACGCCTGCCCACACGCTTTCGCGACATCGCCAAGTGGTACCGGCATCATGGCGAAGCACTACAGGTTCGCTGGGATTACGCCTTCTTCCAGATGGCACTTGAGACCAACTTCCTCACCTATCGACGGGGCAATGGCCGCCCCGGCGACGTGAGAGCATCACAGAACAACTTTGCTGGCATTGGCGCTACAGGTGGTGGCGTGGCAGGTGAAAGGTTCCCTGACGTCGGAACGGGCGTACTTGCACAGATTGAGCATCTCGTCGTCTACTCCGGTGAAAAACTAGACCGGCCTGTCGCGCGACGCACCGCGCTGGTCCAGAACGACGTCGCCAAGAGCAGCAGACGCTTGAAGCGTCCCGTTCGTTTCTCCGATCTTACCCGCAGATGGGCAGCAGACCCGCGCTACGCCACATCGATCGCCTCAATCGCCGGAAAATTTAATCAGTCCTATTGCAATGCCAAAACAACCAACGACAATCGCAACCGAAAATTCAAAGCTGCGGGACTCGCTGCGCATAGTGAAAAACGCTCCCACCTGATTGGTCCGCGCCGTCACGGCCAAGAACCAGCAATGGCGAAGCAGGCCATGGTGCCCCACCCAGTACCCGCAAATCGAGAGACAACCCACAGCCGCCAAATTGAACCAACTGAACCCGGACAACGGCTTTCGTTGTCATCAGACGGTATGCTGTCCGGATTGCAAGGCCTTGCTCGCAATCTCACATCCCGGCTTGAACCAGAGAAAATTACCCCGCCACGCCCACGGCCAGCCTCATACCCTTCACAGGTTGCCGCCAACAATTGAAAGCTGCGCCGCGACGCAGGCTGCCAAATCACAAACAACAGTAACAGTTGAGGTCGTTAAGGAGACTGACGTTGCGGCCCGAGATATTTGAGGGCCGCAGAGGACAAGGCACCGCCAACCACACACGGTATTCCAACTTGCGCCTGCCCCATGGCACCTGCTGCCACGCAGCCCAGCGCCAGTACCGTTTGTCCAGCCTGGCCCCCACCACACCGTATCTCGATGCGACTGCGGCCCTTTGAGCTTGAGTTCCTCGATCGCCTTCAAGGCATCGTTCTTGATGCGCTTTGTCTCAAACGTCTCCGCCGCTTCGATCACGTCCGCCAGTGGCCCACGAACAACGGCCGGCTGCGTGTTCATCTCAGACTTCATGAGATCGCGCAGATCCTTGTCGCGCGTGGCATTGGTTGCCAGCGTCCACTTCGCCATGGACCCGATCGTCAGCTTCTCCACACTATCGCGGTCGGCCGTCCAGGCGAGCGCGGCAATGATGCGCCGGGCCGGCCCTGGATCCCCGGTCGCGAAGAAAAGCCCCCAATAGACATCCACGGCAAATGCCCCCGTCGCTTCGGTCATCAATCCGTCCAGTCCAGCACCGTCGCGATAAAGATAGCGGTCAATAAGAACCTTTCGCGCTGGCATGCGCTCAACGAACTCCGCCAGCAGGTTACGCCAGTCGCCGCGCTCTGAAAAAACAATGGCCTTGATCAGGATCACCTGGTCGGACGGCGGCATTGGAAACATCTGTTCAATGAGATCACGTGCCCCGCTACCGCTGTCACGGATGATGCCTGCAAGAAAGCCAATGTAGATGCCCGCCTCCTCAGGCTCGCGCAGCATGCCAAGTTGGCCCATCGCATGCACCATGCCGGGAATGCGCTTTTGCTCCTTTTCCTCGCGGTATGATGAAATGAATGCCAACACATGTTCGGCCTTGGCAAATTCCGCATTGGCCCTGCTTGCACTCGCAGCATATGCGGGCGCTGTACCGGCGGACTGCAGCAACACAACAAAAAGGGCTGTACTGAAACACGCAACAACAAGGCCTATGGCAGTGATTTGCCTTTGAACAGACCGGTACAAACAGTTACGGACTACACAGCCTCGCCCAAACGCTTGCCGGCGGTATTCACAATATTTGGATGGCGAGCGCACAACGTCCTCCACCGGTTTCACGTTCCTGTTATTCCGCCATTTCAATCACCAGTCCAAGACGGAGCGGCAATTTTGTGGCGTGAATCATGTGGGTGCCATAACGCGCGTCTTTGCCGCGCTTTGAACTGCGTGCGAAGTAGCATATCTGAAGTATGCAGACCAACGCACGTCAAGGCGCAAGATGATCGAAACTAGCAAGAGCAACCAACCCGGCATCCCATCAAACGAGTCCCAGCGCGTCGCCAACACTTGGCATGCACTGAGCCCACAAGAGGCCATGACGGCGCTGCAATCGCGCGAAAACGGACTTGCCCCGCAAGAAGTCGTCGCCCTGCGAGCAAGGTTCGGCGAGAATGCGTTACCTGAGGAAAAACCCCGCACGTTGCTGGCTCGGTTCATTGCACAGCTCAACAGCATGCTCATTTACG
>JBKEAX010000546.1:0-7207 GCA_047972825.1 Hyphomicrobiaceae bacterium
TGGTTTGATAGCCATTTCTGGAAGACACCAATTTTTGGCGTTGTGTTGCATATCGGCCAATATTTCTCGGGCCGTCCACACGCCTCATTGTTGTGCAATTGACGTTGCCGTTCAGCCGCGCGATGGTCGGCTGCAGGGCACACCGATTCCGAGAGACAACCCATGAAAAGCGTTACGGCAACGTTAGCGAGCGCAATCGCGACACTGGCCTTGGCTGCGTGTTCGGGCGGCCCCAGCCTGCCTTCGCTTTCAACCGGGTCCGTCTCAGGAGATGCCGCACAGCCCACCCAAGCCACGACGGCGAATGCCGCAGCCACGGCCACCCCAGGCGCTGCAACACCAGCAGCTACGCCAAATGCAGTCCCCACCGAAACGGTCAAGAACACGCCAACATTGCGGGCCTATCAGGTTGGACGCACATCTGCACGCGCCGTCAAGTGCGGCTTTTATTTCGACGCACCACAATTGAAACAGCAGTTTCTTGCAGCTGAAGCAGCCCAGGGCACTGCGATCAACGACATGGCAAATGTCGAGAAAGTCTACGATATATCGTTCAACGGCGTGACCCGCGGCGTAGAAGGCCAGGACGGCTACTGCACTGCAGCCAAGACCAAGGAGATCAAGGAAGATCTCAACCGGCATTTGGCGGGTGATTACACGCCGCGCCCAACAAAGCAGGTGGCCAAGCCGGAGGGCGGGCTGTTCTCAGGTTTGTTCGAAGGCGGCGACGAAGTTGAGAAAGGTCCGAAGATTGGCACTACGGAATGGTGGGATTCCCAGCGCGACAAAGCGGGCCGCTAGGGTCCGGACCTAAGCCACCGCCAATCCCCACCCTGGCCGCAAACGCCGCGGCAGCCATCGTTGTGACATGCCTCCGTTTTCAGGCGTAGCACACACATAAGTCGTCTGACCTGCTGTGAGCCAATTCCTATTTATCGAATCGTTGCTCAAACTGGCTTTGGCAATCCCCCTCATCCTTGTGCCGTTAAGCACACTGAAGCTGTTGGGCCTGCCGCGTCCGCCGTCGGGTTTCTGGCCACGCATGACCGGCGGGCTGCTGCTCGGACTTGCCGCAGCAATATATATTGAAACTCGCCTGCCGGGATCGAATGGCTTAGGGCTCTACGGGATAATCGCAATCAATTTGATTGCAGCAGGGACCTTGATGGGATTGCTCATCATGAATTCAGGCGCCCCGACCAGACGCGGCCAAGTGGTGCTGTGGTTGGCAATGGGCCTCTTGCTGACGCTGGCGCTCGCAGAAATTTCCGTGGTTTGATATTTGGCTTTCCGCATTCCGCATCCCTCAAGCCAATGCTCCAACGCATAGCTCGACCGGCATGATGGTTTCAGCGCACACCCAGCTTCTTTTGCAGGTTGGATGATGATGTCGTGTACTGGAACAGCACCTTCTTGCCCGGATAGACGTATTGATGCGCTTTTTGCGCCATCAATGCCGCCTCATGGAAACCTGACAGGATCAGCTTCAACTTGCCTGGATAAGTGTTGATATCACCGATGGCGAAGATGCCCGGCTCGCTCGTCTCGAACTTTTCGGTATCGACCGGAATGAGGTTCTCATCCAGATTGAGTCCCCAATCGGCAACCGGTCCAAGTTTCATGGTGAGTCCGAAGAACGGCAGCATGGTTGTAATGGGAATGCGTTGTTCCTCACCTTCCTTGGTTTTTATTGTAACTGCTTCGAGCCAGCCATTTTCGCCGTGCAGGGCTTTAACCTGACCGATGGCGAGGCGCATTTTCCCCTCAGCCACAAGTTGGCGCATCTTTTCAACCGAGTGCGGCGCGCCACGAAAATCGTCGCGCCGGTGAAGCAATGTTACGGACTTTGCAACTGGTTGCAGGTTCAGCGTCCAGTCGAGCGCGCTATCGCCACCACCGACAATCAACACGTCCTTGTCCGTGAACTCTGCGATCTTGCGCACCGAGTAGAAAACCGATTTGCCTTCGTAAGTCTCGATGCCTTCCAGCGGCGGACGCTTGGGCGTGAACGAGCCACCACCCGCGGCAATTACAACGGCCTTTGCATGAAACGTTGTCCCGGCATCTGTGACGAGACGGAAACGGTCACCCTCTCGCTTCAATTCGTCGATGCGTTCTCCTAGATGGTAGGTCGCGCCGAACGGCTTGATCTGCTCCATCAACTGATCGGTAAGCTCTTGCCCCGTGACGACCGGTAGTCCGGGAATGTCGTAAATCGGCTTTTCCGGATATAGCTCAGCACATTGCCCACCGACCTTATCGAGAATGTCGACAACGTGGGCCTTGACGTCGAGAAGTCCGAGTTCAAAGACTGCGAACAGGCCGACAGGCCCTGCTCCAATGATCACCACGTCCGTTTCGATGGCACTGGCGCTACCCTCGCCACCAGTTTGCGGGTTCTTGTCGAGCATTGGAACGGGCTCCTTCGTGATCGGTTGCCGGCATCAAGGCCATCGGCGCTCATGCTTATATGGAGCGCGCCTTGGACATTTGCCCAGCCAGCAGATTTGTCTTTGTCAGTATTGCTTGGCGGGTACGCGCAGCACCAGACCGTCAAGATCATCCGTTACCTTGATCTGGCATGAAAGACGGCTCTCATCGCGGACATCGAAAGCGAAATCGAGCATGTCCTCTTCCATGTCAGCAGGCGCACCTGTTTTATCCCGCCAAACCCCGTCGACATACACATGACAGGTGGCACAAGCACAAGCGCCCCCACATTCAGCTTCAATTCCAGGTACTTCGTTCAGCTTGGCGGCTTCCATGACGGTCACGCCCGGTTCGGCCTCGACGACCTGGCTGCTACCGTCGGGCTGGATGAATGTGATCTTGGCCATGGGTCTTCGGACATCTCCTGGATGGAAGGCAAGTGGAAGATTTTGGGAGGCTTGCTTACATCGGGTTTGCGAAAAAATCTCGGGGACTTCGCTAGGCAAACTTAGCCCAAGCCAAAGTTTAAAAGGCCCCGGAACCTAGTCGGAAGACGGTACAATTTCAAGCGGACATATGTCGTGCCACCGACCTTTGAGGTCAGGCTAATGCCCACCAATCCAGTGTCCTTGCATAAGATCAAGATTAAGAGAGCGGACGCCCTTTTCCTGTGGTTATGCGTCCAGACGCCCCACTGGAGCCCTGATTTACATTGTTGGCCAGCAAATGACCGCCACCTCATGCTGGGGTGGTATTCCCCATCCCTGTCAGCGGCGATCAGCTCTTACGCCATACTTCAATATAGGCTGCCGCACCGCCAACAGTCCGACCGATTTCGGCGATGTGGCTGGCCAAGTCATCGCGCGTAAAAACCTGAAGTTTTTCGGCTTGTTCCGCAGCCTTCGCAACGTCAACTGCGCCAACGGCAAGCGCCGATCCTTTGAGCGTATGACAAGCGTGGAACCAGGCTTTGGGGTCAAAGTTTTCCGCAGTAGCTGCTGCTTTCAGCTTGAACATCGTTTGTGGGATTTCGCCCAGGAACAGGTCCAGGACTTCCAATTCCAGATCACGATTTCCAAGCGTATAGCGGCCAAGATGAGCATGATCAATCGGCGCCACACGTCCTGATGCGGCATTACCCACCGCAGACGCGGCTCTGTCTCGTGCCCTGTTGGCAAAATCAGCATACCCACGCACCGCACCTAGCTCTGTCATTACTCAACCCTTAATGTCCATGCAATCCGATACAACCAGGAATTGAACTTGCCAAACTTAGCTGTTGGGATAGTTCAGTGTTTGGCTTTGACGCATCATGACTGGTTCGTCCTGGCAGCTTGGTCCATATCCTAGTGCTGATTGAAATAACGTTGGCTTAAGCTGTTGTGCATAAATCGAGTAAAAATGTTAACGGTTTGACAAGCTGTGGATTTTAAGGGCTTGTAGCTCACTTGCAGTGCAACCGATCTTGGTTTTGCCCCAAACCGCAGCTAGCCAAAGGGCGTGGAGCTGTCGAGACGGGCGGCCTGTGTTGCTGAAAGATGCCGCAATGCGGGCGGGAAATCGTTAAAAAACGGCTTCCGGAAACGTGGCATCATGCACTAAATTCATGGTCTAGGGGGACGCGCCGACCTAGGTGCGCGAGATCAGGCGTTGGATGGCACACGAACAGGCAAAGACCGGAAAAGGTTTGAGCAGCAAGGCGGCTGAAAAGCACGCCAACCCTGGCTCGCGGGATCAGGGAGACAAGACCGGAAACGCGAGAAAGGGACAGAAGGCCGATCAACCTTCACCAGTTCCAGCCAAATCTGCGACAAGCGCCAAACCTGACCCGAAAGACGCAGCCAAGGTACCTGCACCTCCTTCTCCTCCACCGCAGCAATTGTCCGGATCGAAAGCTGATGCTCCAACGGAAAAACCTGGGCTGATAAAAAACGCTGGCGGCGCGCCTTCCATGATCGAACAGCGCCCGGCTTTATCGTTCCTGGTGCCCAACAAGGACAGCTCCACACCTCCTGCCAGCAAAGATCAACCCGGCGCACTCAACAAGCGCCCCCCTGCTCCACCGCCGTTGCCGCCCACCGCATCCAGGCACGCAGACACTGCTCGCTTGCCGTTTGGATCAACCAGCCTTCCAGGATTAGGTGAAGCAAACAAGCAGAGCGGACCGAGCGGCGCGCCGCGTATAGAACCGCAATTAAGCGCAAACGCACCCTCGTCTAGCAACCCGGTAGGGTCGTTGGGGCGAGCCTCCACGCCGTTAGTGGAAGGCAAAGAAGGCAAAACCGCCAACGTACCTAACCCGCCCAAGTCACGACCGGACCCTGTAAGCACACCTGCTGCATTTGTCAGACAGGCACCCAAGCCGAGCGCGCCCAAGGCCGGTGCGGCTGCGACCATGCCACCGCCCTTACAAGCATCAAGCGGTGGGCCAGCACTCGCGTTTAGCGCCCATGCTGGGGCTATCAAAGAGCCACTCGACGACAACCAGAAACGCGACAATGAGCCTGATTTGAAGTCATCAAGTGATGGCACAGGCGACGATGACATCGACGAACTCGAAATACCCCGCCGGATGGCACGGCGGCGTCCTGCAGGACCAGCACGCGGCAAGGTTGCGGCCAATGATGACGCGCCTTCGATTGGCGGACTGATCTATGCACTTGAAGAGAAGCCTTCGAGCCAGATCTATCGCTATGCCTCGATCGCAAGCGTCGCATGGGCAGCCGTCGGCCTCATATTTGGGATTATTTCACTATATTCGGAAGCCTCCCTTTCCGGTTGGGCAGTAATTCTAACAAAACCGACGACCTTCCTGACGCTTGCTGGAATTGTGGTGCCGATCGCCGTGATCTGGCTGCTGGCAGTCTTGAGCTGGCGCGCAGAAGAATTGCGGCTCAGGTCATCAACCATGACCGAAGTTGCCATACGACTGGCCGAACCAGATCGCATGGCGGAAGACAGTGTTGCCTCGTTGGGCCAAGCGGTGCGGCGGCAGGTCAGCTTCATGAATGAAGCCGTTGGCCGCGCACTGGGCCGGGCCGGCGAGCTTGAGGCGTTGGTACACAACGAGGTCGCGGCCCTAGAACGCTCATACGAGGAAAATGAACGGCGCATTCGCGGCCTCATCAGCGAACTGGCCAATGAGCGCCAGGCACTGACGTCCACCTCGACAAGCTTCAATGATACCCTTCGGACGCTGGGGCGCGAAGTTCCAACCCTGATCGAAAGGTTGTCGAACCAGCAGACCAACTTGTCGCGTATCATCCAGGGTGCCGGCGATAATCTTAACCTGCTGGAATCATCGATTGCCAAAAGCGTTACATCGCTGGAAACGGAACTGGGCGGGCGCACCAACGAACTTCAGGGCGTACTGGAAAACTATACTGGCGCACTCAGCCAGGCTTTGGGAACACGCACCGAACAGTTGGGCACCATGCTGGGTTCGCATGGCGAGCGGCTGCAAACGATGCTTGACGATCGCTCAAAGCATCTGGGCAAATCGATCGGTGGGCAGTCCGACGATATGCAGAAAATGCTTGAAGCCTACACCGGCGCCCTGGCGCAAGCGCTCGGATCGCGCACCGCCCAGATGCAAGCCTCATTCGCTGAGCACATGGGCAAGCTTGACACTGCGATTGCCAACCGGACGTCCAACCTGCAAGCTGTTTTTGAAGAATACGCGCGTGCCCTTGACAGCACTCTTTCCAACCGGGCGGGTACGCTGGACAAGCGTTTGATCGAACGGACGCGGGCACTCGACAGCGCATTTGAAGACCGCCTCATGCTGTTTGACCAATCGATCAAGGATTCAACGCGCGCTATCGATGAAGCGGTCGAGTCACGCGCCAGTGCGCTTACCTCGGCCCTAGAAAGCCACGCACGCACGTTCTCTGAGACCATCTCGCGGCAATCGATGGACTTGGACGATTCCCTCAATCAAGGCATCACCGCCGTTCGCCGGACCAGCGAGAACATCACCCGTCAATCTCTCAAGGCCATCGAAAGTCTTGCCGGCCAATCCGACATGTTGAAGTCGGTATCGGAGAACCTGGTTTCCCAGATCGGCTCGCTGACCAACCGGTTCGAAGCACAGGGCCAGACCATCCTCAAGGCCGCCAACGCACTTGAAAGCGTCAACTACAAAATCGATTCCACATTGCAGTCACGGCATGCGGAACTATCGGAAACGCTTGACCGCATGGTCGGCAAGGCCGACGAGTTCACGCGCCACGTCAAGGACTATTCGACAACCATCGAAGGGTCTCTTTCGGACGCGGAAGCGCGTGCCCTGGCTGCCGCCGAACAGCTCAAGATCGGCACCCAGACGCATCGCGACAAGGCATTGGGCGAGATCGAGCGGCTGAAGGCGGAAACCGATGCGGAGAGCCAGCGGGCGCTGGAGGCCCTGAAAAATCGCTTATCAAGCGTGTCCGAAGAGGTTTCCACTCAGTTGGGCTCACTGACCAACCGGTTTTCTGAAACTTCAGATGATGTACGCAAACGCGCCCAGCGCGTAGCCGAGGAGCTGGAGCGCGAACAACGCCGCATGCGTGAAGAAGCAGAACGTCTGCCGCAAACGTCACGCGAGACGGCAACAGCCATGCGGCAAGCCCTGCAAGATCAGTTGCGCGCGATCGACCAGCTTTCCAGCCTTGCGACCAATGAAGCGCAGCGGCGCGACGTCGGGCTGCCGGTTGCTCAAGGCGGCGCGCTCAAGCCGGCTGAAGTATCGGGCAATGCCCATAACAGCGCAGGTATGGGAGGCAACCAGGGCAAC
>JBKEAX010000550.1:0-2664 GCA_047972825.1 Hyphomicrobiaceae bacterium
CTGCGATGGGTGTTGAGCGCCGAGGAGACGTGCCGGATCGCTCCCAACAAGCGAAATCCGAAATCCTGCTACCCCGGCTGCTATCCCAGGGGCTTTTTGCAGCCTCGAGCCCGTGCCGAAATTTCGACTAAGCGCTTGATTTTACTGATGTTTTTATGGTGCTGCCGGAGAGATTTGAACTCTCGGCCTCTCCCTTACCAAGGGAGTGCTCTACCCCTGAGCTACGGCAGCATATGCAAGTTGCGTGGGGGTGTTGCTTGCGGCGGTGATGGGCCTATCCAAGCGGAAAAATCGCCACCCCGATGGCAATGCAACATCCTCTTCGGCGGCATCGGCCGAACGAAGCGGGCGCACACTGCCACAACGTCTCCAACCGGGCAAGGCGCAAACTACGCTTCTGTTTTTACTGTGTATAGGTACGCAACCGGTTGGTGGGGGGGGGGAGCGCGCGCAGTTCACCCCTTGTCATGCTTGTAACGGAACCAATGCTGCGCATAAGCGTAATTTTTCGTTGCTGATGGACGATTTGTCCTGCTGCGACAGGGTTTTTGGCGGAAAATTCCTGGCTGGGCCGGGTTGCCGTGATATGAGGTCTGCCGGAAAATTCAGCCGTACTTTGGTTGCTGCTGGCCAGGATGCGGCCATTGGCCGAAGTTGGAGGGTTCGACATGGACGCGAAAGGGCGTGATAAGGCTGCAACCAGCCGGGCGGAACGGCTAGAGAACCAGCTTCGGGCCAATTTGCGGCGCCGCAAGGATCAGGCCCGGGCGCGTGCAGCCGGACGTGCATCGCTGGAGGGGGCTGCTGGCAACGGCCATCCATGCAACGAAGGTGTGGCTTCGGAGGACACGGGGCAGGAGGGTTCCAGTTGATCTCAGTTGGCGGGCATAAACCGTTATTTTGCTCCGCGTGAGATGCAGCTAACGGGGGGCTCCGCCATTCTCTTATGGCGACCTCTTTTGGCGGCACAGGTGCGGGCGCGATCGGGGAACAAGACAGCCAGCGCGCTGAAATTGAAATTGTTGCGTGATGTGCTGGTTGGTGATCTGACCCATCGTGCAATTGGGGGTTACGGAAAGAGACATGGATCAAATCAAAATTGTTGGTGGTCATCGGCTGGAGGGAACCATCCCGATCTCCGGGGCGAAGAATGCCGCCCTGCCACTGATGATCGCCAGCTTGCTTACGGATGACAGGCTGACGTTGAAAAACGTGCCCAATCTTGCTGACGTCAATTTGCTGGCGCGGATACTGCGCAACCATGGGGTTGATCTTGCGGTAGATGGAAAGCGCCCCGGTGTTACGCATCTTGGTGAAACGTTCCATCTGACGGCACGCAATATCGTTGATACGACTGCGCCCTATGAAATGGTGTCGCGCATGCGGGCCAGTTTCTGGGTGTTGGGACCGTTGTTGGCGCGCATGGGTGAGGCGCGAGTGTCTTTGCCAGGTGGATGTGCAATCGGTACGCGCCCTGTCGATCTGCACCTTGAAGGGCTCCGGGCACTCGGCGCAGAAATCGAAATCGATGGTGGCTATGTCATCGCCAAGGCGCCTAAGGGGCTGAAGGGAGGCCGCGTCTTATTTCCCAAGGTATCAGTGGGCGCTACTCATAACGTGCTTTTGGCGGCGGCGCTGGCCAAAGGTGAAACCGTTATCGAGAATGCGGCGCGCGAGCCGGAAGTTGGAGATGTGGCGGATTGCCTCGTCAAGATGGGCTGCCGGATTGATGGCATCGGCAGCTCCACGCTTACGATTCAGGGTTGCCAGCGGCTGGAGGGAGCGGTTCATACCGTCCTGCCGGACCGTATCGAGACCGGGACATTTGCCTATGCTGTTGCGGCGACAGGCGGCGATGTGACACTGCAACATACGCGCATCGACCTATTGGAGAAGGCGCTCGAAGTTCTGGACAACATCGGTGCGACTGTCACGGCGACTGATACAGGCATCCGGATCGTGCGAAATGGTGACGGCATTGACCCTGTCACTATCGAAACGCAGCCGTTTCCTGGGTTTCCGACTGATTTGCAGGCCCAGCTCATGGCGCTGGTGACAACCGCGCGCGGCACAAGCGTCATTCGCGAAACAATCTTCGAAAACCGCTTCATGCACGTTCAGGAGCTTGCGCGCCTGGGTGCAGATATCAAGTTGCATGGTGACACCGCAACAATTCATGGCATGCCAGTGCTGCGCGGCGCTCCAGTCATGGCGACGGATCTGAGGGCATCGGTGTCGCTGGTGATTGCGGGGTTGGTGGCAGATGGTGAGACGACGATTAACCGGGTCTATCATCTGGACCGCGGCTTTGAACGGCTTGAGGAAAAATTGACCCGATGCGGAGCCAATATCGTGCGAGTGGGGGCGGGGTAGCTTACGCCAAAGGGCTGTGGCCTGTGGCGCATCCAAACTAAAACTGCTCGATCCGTCTCCGCCAGCCATGTGCGGTTAATGTCAACACGGTCTGAAGCTGCCAGGGTCCAGACTCAAGGCAGGGCCTATCGGTTGCGCAGCTGGAGCCGGGCGTTTATCACTCGCACATCCCTGAATTAGCTCGTGGATGGGACGTACCATGCTGTGATTGTTCAGGTTACTATGTGAGATGAAGAACCCAGCCAGCGAGCCCAAATGATCCCTCTTAAGCTAATTGCACTTGATGCGGAG
>JBKEAX010000554.1:0-4518 GCA_047972825.1 Hyphomicrobiaceae bacterium
GCACCCTCGATCAGATCCTCGAAGGCAACGATGCCATCGACTTCGGTGATGATCGGACGCGTGTATGGGTCCCATTGAGCCAGTTTGGTGCCGCGCTTGACGGCATCGCCCTCGTCAACATGAAGGCGGGCACCGTAGGGCACCTTCTGCACCGCAAGTTCCTTGCCGCCCTGATCGACGATCACGAGCGACATATTGCGGCCCATAACCGTGAGGCGACCCTGGCTGTCCTTGACGACAGCCCGGTTGCGCATCTTCACCGTGCCATTGAAGTTCGACTCGATGAAGGACGTGTCAACCACCTGCGCGGTGCCACCGATGTGGAAGGTACGCATGGTCAGCTGAGTACCTGGTTCACCAATCGACTGAGCGGCGATAACGCCCACTGCCTCACCGATGTTGACCCGTGTGCCGCGCGCAAGGTCACGGCCATAGCAAGCCGCACACACACCGGTCACCGTTTCGCAAGTCAGGACCGAGCGGATGCGAACTTCCTGCACCTCTGCATTGGCAATCAATTCGGCGTGGCGCTCCTCGATGAGTTCACCACACTTGACGATCACCTCGCCGGTCGCCGGGTCGATGACGTCTTCCTGTGTGGTACGACCCAGGACGCGATCTGCCAGCGACACGATGACCTGACCGGCATCGACTACTGCCTGCACCTTGATGCCCTCGTCGGTGCCGCAATCCTCTTCGGAAATGATTGCGTCCTGCGCGACGTCAACAAGACGGCGGGTCAGATAACCGGAGTTGGCGGTCTTCAAGGCCGTGTCAGCCAGACCCTTACGAGCACCGTGGGTCGAGTTGAAGTACTCCAGAACCGACAAGCCTTCCTTGAAGTTGGACTTGATCGGCGTCTCGATGATCTCGCCCGACGGCTTGGTCATGAGGCCGCGCATGGCTGCAAGCTGGCGCATCTGCGTGGGCGAACCACGCGCACCGGAATGGCTCATCATGTAGACCGAGTTGATCGGCATGTCGCGACCGGTCTTGGGATCCTTCTGCACCGCTGAAATGCGATCCATCATCTCCTTGGAGATCTGATCTGTGCACTTAGACCAAGCGTCGACAACCTTGTTGTACTTTTCAAGCTGGGTGATGAGGCCGTCGTTGTACTGCTGCTCGAACTCTGCCACCTGCTTGTCGGTCTCGTCGACGATCGCCTGTTTGGTGTCGGGGATGAGCATGTCGTCCTTGCCGAACGAGATACCCGCCTTGAACGCGTGATAGAAGCCCAACGACATGATCCTGTCGCAGAAGATGACCGTCTCCTTCTGCCCGCAGTTGCGGTAGACGGCGTCAATCATGCCGGAGATGGCCTTCTTGGTGAGCAACTGGTTGACCAAGTCGAACTTCACACCAGCAACGCGCGGCAACAGCTCACCCAACAGCATGCGCCCTGGGGTGGTGTCGTAGACCGCATTGATTTCCTGCCCTTCTTCGTCAAGTGTCATGACGCGACCCTTGACCTTGGCATGCAGCGTGGCCGCACCTGATTCCAGCGCATGGCGGACTTCTGACGCCGAGGAGAACAGCATGCCCTCACCAGGTTCGCCCTCGTGAACCATCGACAGGTAGTAAAGACCCAGAACGATATCCTGTGATGGCACGATGATGGGTGAACCGTTCGCCGGATGCAGGATATTGTTGGTCGACATCATGAGGACGCGCGCTTCAAGCTGCGCCTCCAAAGACAACGGCACGTGCACAGCCATCTGGTCGCCGTCGAAGTCGGCATTGAAAGCTGCGCAGACCAGCGGGTGCAACTGGATCGCCTTGCCTTCGATCAGCACCGGCTCGAAAGCCTGGATGCCGAGACGGTGAAGCGTCGGCGCGCGGTTCAACATCACGGGGTGTTCGCGAATAACTTCGTCGAGAACGTCCCAGACTTCCGGGCGTTCTTTTTCCACCAGCTTCTTGGACTGCTTGACGGTTGCGGCCTGCCCCAGCGTCTGCAGGCGCGCGTAGATGAACGGCTTGAACAGCTCCAAGGCCATCTTCTTGGGCAACCCGCACTGGTGCAGCTTCAATTCAGGACCGACAACGATCACAGACCGGCCCGAATAGTCGACGCGCTTACCGAGCAGGTTCTGGCGGAAGCGGCCCTGCTTGCCCTTCAACATATCGGCAAGCGACTTCAGCGGACGCTTGTTTGCACCTGTGATGACGCGGCCGCGGCGACCGTTGTCGAAGAGCGCATCGACGGCTTCCTGAAGCATGCGCTTTTCGTTGCGGATGATGATGTCGGGCGCTCTCAGCTCCATCAGCCGCTTGAGACGATTGTTCCGGTTGATGACGCGGCGGTAAAGATCGTTGAGATCGGAGGTAGCGAAGCGGCCGCCGTCGAGCGGCACCAACGGGCGCAACTCGGGCGGGATCACCGGAACGTGCGTCAGGATCATCCATTCCGGACGATTGCCCGACTCAATGAAGGCCTCAATGACCTTGAGACGCTTGCCGAGCTTCTTCGGCTTCAGTTCCGTGGTTGCCTCGGCAATTTCCTGGCGAAGATCTTCGCTGATCTGCTCCAGGTCCATCGCGATCATGAGTTCGCGAATGGCCTCTGCACCGATACCAGCGGTGAAGCTGTCGGGACCATACTCGTCGAGCGCCTGGTTGTACTGCTCCTCGGTGAGCAGCTGCTTGTCCTTGAATGGGGTGATACCCGGCTCAATGACGATGTAGTTCTCGAAGTAAAGAACGCGCTCCAGATCCTTAAGCGCCATATCCAGCAACAGGCCGATGCGCGATGGCAGGGACTTCAGGAACCAGATATGAGCGACGGGTGCTGCCAGCTCGATGTGGCCCATGCGCTCGCGGCGCACCTTGGCCAGCGTCACCTCGACACCGCACTTTTCGCAGATCAGCCCTTTGTACTTCATGCGCTTGTACTTGCCGCACAAGCACTCGTAGTCCTTGATCGGGCCGAAAATCCGCGCACAGAACAGACCGTCACGTTCCGGCTTGAACGTGCGGTAGTTGATCGTCTCGGGCTTCTTGATCTCCCCGTAGGACCAGGAAAGGATCTTCTCGGGGCTGGCGATCGAGATGCGGATCTGGTCGAAGATCTGGGCCGGGGGCTGGGCCGGACCGAAAACGTTGGCGATCTCTTGGTTCATCGACTGTCTCCGTTGACGCGGCCGCCCGGGGAGGGAACCTGGGCGGCGCGCATGGACAATTGGGTATTACGCGAGGACCGGCGGATCACTCCGCCGCGTCCGCGAGAGGGGCGTCATCGGCCTTCGAATTGTCGAGCTCGACATCAAGGCCCAGCGACCGCATTTCCTTGACGAGCACGTTGAAGCTCTCGGGAATGCCAGCCTCGAAGGTCTCGTCGCCGCGGACGATGGCCTCGTAGACCTTGGTGCGGCCGGCGACGTCGTCCGACTTGACCGTCAGCATCTCCTGGAGCGTGTACGCCGCGCCGTAGGCCTCGAGCGCCCACACCTCCATCTCGCCGAAGCGCTGGCCGCCGAACTGCGCCTTGCCGCCCAGCGGCTGCTGGGTCACGAGGCTGTAGGGGCCGATGGAACGGGCGTGGATCTTGTCGTCGACGAGGTGGTGGAGCTTCAGCATATAGATGTAGCCCACCGTCACCGCACGATCGAACTGCTCGCCGGAACGACCGTCGAACAGCCGCGACTGGCCCGAACCGTTGAGACCGGCGTCATTCAGCATCTCGACGATATCCGGCTCGCGGGCGCCGTCGAACACCGGTGTCGCGATCGGCACGCCGGTCGTGAGCTGCTTGGCCAGCGTCACCACGCCCTCGTCGTCATAGGAGGCGACGGGATCGTTCTTGCTGTTGCTGCCATAGATGTCGTCGAGCACGGCGCGGAGCGGCTTGACGTCGCCGTTCTCCTTGTAGTCCTCGACCATCTTGCCGATCTTCAGCCCCATGCCGGCGCAGGCCCAGCCGAGATGCGTCTCGAGGATCTGACCGACATTCATGCGGCTCGGCACGCCGAGCGGATTGAGCACGATGTCGACATGGGTACCGTCTTCGAGATACGGCATGTCCTCAACCGGCACGATGCGCGACACGACGCCCTTGTTGCCATGGCGGCCTGCCATCTTGTCGCCCGGCTGGATCTTGCGCTTCACCGCGACGAAGACCTTGACCATCTTCATCACGCCGGGCGGGAGCTCATCGCCGCGCTGCAGCTTCTCGACCTTGTCGATGAAGCGCTTCTCGAGACCCTTGCGGCTCTCGTCATACTGGTTCCGAAGCGCCTCGATCTCCGTCATCAGCTTGTCCTGGGCGACAGCGAACTGCCACCACTGGCTGCGCGGATACTCGTCGAGCTGATCGCGCTCGATCTTGTTGGCCTTCTTGAAGCCCTTCGGGCCCGAGACGCCGATCTTGCCGTCGAGCATGTCCGCGAGACGACCATAGACGTTGCGGTCGAGGATCGCCTGCTCGTCGTCGCGGTCCTTGGCGAGGCGCTCGATCTCCTCGCGCTCGATCGCCATGGCGCGCTCGTCCTTCTCGACGCCGTGGCGGTTGAACACGCG
>JBKEAX010000608.1:0-1604 GCA_047972825.1 Hyphomicrobiaceae bacterium
TAGGCCCCGCACCCTACGCCGTTTCAATGTTGCACGGAGCAACCCAAGTATGTGGACTGATGCGCTCCCCAAACATCTGCTCATCGGACTTGGCGCAAGCATTGCTGGGATGTGGTGGGCAGCAGGCCAGCCAAGCAAACCCGCCTCTGTGATGGCCGCAGCGCTGGCCGCTGCGGTTCTCATGCTGATCTCGCTACAAGCCCGCCGCATCTATCGATCCAACGCCGAGCCTGCAACTGAAACAACCAAAGCAGCTGCCACAAACGCCACGCACATGGCCTTCGCATATGGGTGGGGCGGTCTGGCTATGCTCGCGGTCTATCTTGGCACTGACCTTAAATGGCAACACGGCTGGCAGTACGGATCAGGAATGCTCTTGATCGCAGCAACGCTACTTATCTATGCCGCCAAGGTGCACGAACCCGGTTCGCTGTTTGCAACGACAGGAATGCTGAAGCTCGCAAGAGCACTCACACTTGCACAAGCTGGAGCCGCCTTTATCGCCCTCGCATGGCTGATAGCATCAGGCAAACTTGCCACCATTAAAAACGACTGGGCCGCCAACCACATCTTCGTGGCAGGCGGCCTGGCCATCATATTCATCTCAGTCTTGGCGATCATCAGATCGCCGCGCGAGCCCCAATAAAGGCCCCGCAACATCAACAAAATTTGCCTACCTGTGCTTGAAGTCCGGCTTGCGTTTTTCGACAAACGCCGCCATGCCTTCTTTCTGGTCTTCCGTCGCGAACATGGCATGGAACACGCGCCGCTCGAACCGCACGCCTTCTGAAAGCGTCGTCTCGTAGGCCCGATTGACCGTCTCCTTGGTCATCATGACCGCCGGGAGCGACATCGCCGCTATCTTGCCAGCAGCCTTCATCGCTTCGGCAACAAGATCACCTGCCGGCACCACGCGCGAGACAAGCCCCGCGCGCTCGGCTTCTTCGGCATCCATCATCCGCCCCGTCAGGCACATTTCCATCGCCTTCGACTTGCCAACGAACCGGGTCAACCGCTGCGTGCCGCCTGCGCCCGGCATAATGCCCAGCGTGATCTCCGGCTGGCCGAATTTTGCGGTGTCGGCAGCAATAATGAAGTCACACATCATCGCCAATTCGCAGCCGCCACCCAGAGCAAACCCGGCAACCGCAGCGATAACCGGCTTGCGCACCCGTGTCAGCCGTTCCCAGCTGGCAATAAAATCCTCGCCGTACACATCGGTGTAGCTTTTGGACGCCATCTCCTTGATGTCGGCGCCTGCGGCGAACGCCTTCTCAGACCCCGTGATTACGATGGCACCAATTGCCGCATCAGCTTCAAACGCATCAAGCGCCTGATTGAGTTCGCCAATAAGCGCGTTGTTGAGGGCGTTGAGAGCCTTCGGCCTGTTAAGCGTGATGACACCAACCCGGTCCTTCGTCTCGACAATAATGTTTTCAAAGGCCATGCTCATCTCTCCGTCGTTTGTTCCCGCGCCGCAGACATGTAGCGTGCGTGAGAAGGTTATAATTGGCAGCGCTTGCCCACCTGGAGCCACCGTTGATGTTTCGCCGCCTCTTCTTCCTTGTATTGCTCGCCGTGTTTGCAGCCGCGGCAGCATTCAG
>JBKEAX010000229.1:0-2310 GCA_047972825.1 Hyphomicrobiaceae bacterium
CCCGCTGCTACAGCGGAATTGCACAGTGACAAAACGCGGCTCTCAATGACCTCTGGACCAACCATCGACTACGAAGCACTGCAACAAGAAGCGATGCGCAATGTCATCCGGTCCGTCCTCACAGAGGTCGAACGCAACGGCGGGCTGCCCGGCGAGCACCATTTCTACATCTCCTTCAACACAAAGGCGCCAGGCGTGATCCTATCACGCCGCCTGAAGGAGAAATATCAAAGCGAAATGACCATCGTGCTCCAGCACAGGTTCTGGGGGTTGGTGGTCACGGAGGATCGTTTTGAAGTCAATTTGACCTTTGATGGAATTCCCGAACGTCTCGTCATACCATACCAGTCGATCCGCGTTTTCGTGGATCCAAGCGTTCGTTATGGCCTGCAGTTTGAAGTTGCTGACATCGGGCCAGACCCTAAGGCATTTGATCTGGCGGAGTTTGCTGACACGGTGGAAGATGCGGCAGACGCAGATGGTGACCTAGAGCCAGTGCAGGCCAAGCGCACAGTCCGCAAGGCACGTTCTTCGGCTAAGCGCACAACGAAAACGACCGCAGGAAAAGCAGCTAACAAGAAAGATGCAACAGAGCAGCCCGCAGCTGATGCACCGCCTGACGACGCAATCAAATCCGAGCCAGCCGCAGCCCAGGTGGCTGGTGGTCCGGCCAATGTCGTCAGCCTGGATGCTTTTCGAAAGCGGTAAAACGGCGCTCGCTCATCGGGTCGTGGACAGACCATGTCACGCACCCGTGCTCTAGGCTCCGGACCTTAGATCGCGCCCACGTTTCACGGTATCGCGAACGCGATCTATTTCTGCTATCTTGAGCATGTTCTTCACGCCGAACCGCACCACGCTTCAGCTAAACATGCTCTTTGCCTGAGCCAAGTTCTTCACGCCGAACCGCTTCACACTTCAGCTAAACATGCTTGGCATCAGGATGTGATCGGCCCGTGAGGCCGTAGTGGGTCGACGGCCCGCCGTGACGAACCACGGCTTCGGTTCCCGTCATGAAGGCGTCGACCCTTGCATTGCGCACGACGCGCGACACCTACTTTCGACGCGCGGCCCGCATTGCAGCTTCGCGGTAGCTCATGATGCGCTGTTTCAGACCGGGCCTACCAGCTGTTCGCACGAGCGCAGCCAGGTCGAGGTCATCGGTATCGTCTTGCGTCAAACGAAACATCTCGCTTGCTGCGAACGCCGGCAGACTACAGGCGCGTGAAGCAAGCCCATCCACAAGTTCCGGCCATTGATCGGCCTCAGCGAGATCCGTCACAAGTCCCAACTTCACCGCTTCATCACACGAGACGTAGCGCGTATCGATCAGAATGTCTCGCGCATGAAATGGCCCAACGAGCTGGCGCAGACGGCGCGTGCCAAGTGCAATTTCAAAATTCCAACCCGGCATGCGGAAGCGTGCATCCTTCGTCGCAACACGGCGCCAGCAGGCTGTAAACAGATCAGCCCCCGCACCCACGACTTGACCATGAGCCAAGGCGACAATCGGAAAAGGTGACTTGTGAATTTTCTGCAGCAGCATTTCGATGCGAACAAACCGCCACAGCAGATCACCATCTGAAACCGTCTCAATGTCCGATAGGTCAAAGCCTGCGCAAAAGTGTTTGCCCGCGCCCCGAAGGGTAGCCATACGAACATCATCAGCGTTTTCCAACGCTTCCAGAAGTTCTTCAACCATATCCGGTGCGAGGCTATTTGCTTTGCCCGGCGCGTTGAGCGTCAGGGACAGCGTATTTTCGCGCTGTTCCACAATCAGCTTTTTATCCATTTGATCCAACTTGTTGTCTATGCGTTGCCAGTTGCAGCGAGTTCCGCCAGCACCTCTTGGTTATGTTCACCCAGTGCAGGTGGACGGCGTGTGGCCGTCTGGACCTCATTATCGATCCGCAATGCTGGCCCGAAGGTCCGCGTTTTGACGCCGTTCGGCAGTTCCAGATCCTGTATCCAGCCCATGGCTTGCACCTGCGGATCATTGAGGGCTTCGGGGAAAGTATTGATGGGGCTGCAAGGAACACCAGCCTCGGCAAACGCAGAAATCCAATGTTCAACGGGCTGCGTCTCAAAGATCTCTTCGAGCAGAATTCGCAACTCGCCCTGGTGCTTTGCTCGCAATGTGGGGTTGGCGTATTTTTCTTCCGCCTTAAGATCCGGGCGCACAACAACATCACAAACAGAATGCCATAGGCTGTTGTTGCCGGCGGCCATGCCAAAAAATCCGTCCTTCGCCTTGAAAGCCTGATAGGGCGCGTTTCGCGGATGCGCCGAGCCAAGCTTCTGGGGGGCAAG
>JBKEAX010000509.1:0-1682 GCA_047972825.1 Hyphomicrobiaceae bacterium
CTAGTGGGCAAAACACGACGTGCCTGCAGGAATATGAACACGTGCCAGTCGAGCCAAGTTGTTCATGATATTCTGGTTGCGTGCTGGTGCGTGTGTTCGAAGGTTCGGGCTAGAGCCTGGCTGGCTCAGATGGAAGCATTCTGCTGTGGTGAATTTGAGAACTTGCTTTGTTGCAGCGTTGAAAGTGCATTGGCAAGCTCATCGCGCTTGATTGGCTTGGGCAGAAAATGGATGTCAGAGTCGAACTCGTAGGGCGCTCCGGTGCGGGGATCAGGATACCCCGAGGTGCAAATCACGTAGGCACCCGGGTATTCAGCTAATACCTGTTCGCGCAATTGCAGTCCATTCATTGGGCCGCGGATAAGGACGTCGGTCAGAACGACGTCGATCTTGGTTCTATCGAGAATCTTGAACGCGTCGTCGGCATTGTCACAGATGAAGGTCAGGTGACCGAGTGAAACCAGCATCTGGGAAATGACATCCGCAAGCGCTGCGTCGTCTTCGACGACGAGAACGTGCAGCCGCACACCAGTCGGCGGCTTTGTCAGCGTTACGGCACGCTTGTAATGCTCGGCTCGTTCGGTGCGCGGCAGATAAAGGCGTACTGTCGTGCCCCGCATCGGTGCAGTTGTCAGTTCCACATGTCCACCCGATTGCTTGACGAAGCCATACACCATGGCGAGGCCCATTCCCGCACCACAGCCTGGAAGTTTCGTGGTGAAGAAGGGTTCGAATGCGCGCTGGGCCACTTCCGGTTCCATTCCGATGCCTTCATCAGTGATTTCGATGCAGGCGAATTCTGCATTGATATTGTCAGTTGCGAGCCACTCTTCGCCATGGTTCCTGGCAAGAAACGAGTGGATTGTGATCTTTCCTCCGTTGGGCATGGAGTCGCGGGCGTTGAAGATCAAATTCAGCAACGTGCTTTCAAACTGGGTCGGGTCGACAAAAACCGAACATTCTGCCGCTTCAGTTGCAACATCCAATGTGATGTTGTCGAGCACGCTTACCCTTGCCAAGCTGAGGATGGATTCCATATGTGCTACCACGGTCATGGAGACAGGTTGGAGCGCCTGACGGCGGCCGAAAGACAACAACTGGGAGGTGAGCTTTGTGCAGCGGTCGGCAGCCTGCTGGCAAAGCTCGATGAGGCGCAGGTTCTTGGCGCTTTGTTCGGTCGTCTTCAACATGGAAAGCGTGCCGACGACAACGCCCAGCTGGTTGTTGAAGTCGTGCGCTATGCCGCCGGTCAACTGCGCCGTTGCCTCCAGCCGTTGGGCAGAATAAAGCCGCTGCTGGGCAACCTTCAGGTCAGTGACGTCGATGCCTGACATCAAAAAGAAGTTTGAATTCCCATCTGCCGACATGAACGGTTCATAGGTCACGTGCATGGTTCGTGTTATTCCGTCGGAAGGAATGATGTCAACGAAGTACGAGACACGTTCGCCTTTCACGACACGTGCCAGCCTTGGCAAAACGAATTCGTGGAGATAATCGGGAAGGTAGTCCGTGGCGGACAGGTTCTTCCAGGTTTTTCTAGTGGAGTTGACGGTCGCGACGTAACGCCGGTTTGCATAGATGTAGCTCAGGTCATTGCGGAACACTGCCAGCATGGCCGGGATGGCTTCCATCACCCGGCTAACAACGAGCATTGATTGGGGTTCCAGGAAGACATCAAGGGT
>JBKEAX010000007.1:0-2785 GCA_047972825.1 Hyphomicrobiaceae bacterium
GGGTCGATCAGGCTCAAATTCTGGAAAGCCCAAGCTGGGGCTTGGGAGCACGTATGGTAACGAAACAAGCAGGTCGCCAGCAAGTGGTGCAACGCAACCCCAGGAAACCGGAAAGTGTGACTGATCGGCAGGAGGCGTCGCCGAGCCGCCGAATGCCGGCAAAATCAGGTCATTCGGTTGGCGCTGCTGCGGCGGCCAAGGTGGTCGCAGCAGCGGGAAGCAAGGCTGTGAAGAAGGGTGCGACGACAACTCAGGCTGGGGGGCAGGGTGGCAAGGGTAGGCCAGCCAAGACGGGGAAGCGTACTCACCCGACCAAATCCGTTGCGAAGGCGAGACCGGCTGCAAAGAAGGCTGACAAGACGTCGGCCAAGGCGGTGAAGCCTCGCAAGGGTGCCTTCAAACCACTTTCCGGAGCCATCGTGTTGGAAATTTTCCGCCGCTTTCATGAGATTGAGCCCGAGCCGAAGGGGGAGCTGGAGCACTCGAACTCATACACTTTGTTGGTTGCAGTGGTGCTTTCAGCACAGGCGACCGATGCAGGCGTGAACAAGGCGACGCGTACGCTTTTCAAGCTTGCCGATACGCCTGAAAAAATGGTGGCTCTTGGCGAAGAGCGGGTCCGTGATCTCATAAAAACGATTGGGCTTTACCGCAACAAGGCCAAGAACGTTGTTGCCCTGTCGGAAAAACTCCTGGATGAGCATGGCGGCCGGGTGCCAATGGATCGTGATGTTCTTGAAACCTTGCCGGGTGTTGGTCGCAAAACCGCGAATGTAGTGATGAATGTTGCCTTTGGGCATCCGACCATGGCAGTCGATACGCATGTGTTTCGGATCGCCAACAGGATCGGCCTTAGCAATGGAACAACACCGCTAGCCGTGGAGGCGGACCTTTTGCGCGTGATCCCGGAAGAATACGGCGTTCCTGCGCATCACTGGCTGATCCTGCATGGGCGCTATCTTTGCAAGGCCAGAAAACCGGAATGCTATCGCTGCCCGATCAACGATCTTTGCCAATTTGAGGAGAAAACAGCGGCTCCGTAATGTAGGGCAAAGGTTTGGCTCGTGGGTGGCCAGCGTTTGTTCCTCGTCCCATGTCCCATTTGTGCCCCGAGGGTTGCTGGGCTCATGATTTCTCGCCTGCTGAATAGATACCCTTCTCAGAAGGCTGCGGGAGGCAGCAGCGTGATGAGGGTATCTGTTATTAACTTCTGGAGTAAAATGGGGCTGCACGAACAGGCAAATCAACTCGGGCAACCGGGAAACTTAACTTTGCCATCGCTTCGCCCAGGCTTGACCAAATTGAGGTCGGGTTTTTTGGCCACCAGTGTTGTGTGGACGGCGTAATGAAGCGCGTTGGCGGTTCGGTGTTTTCGCAGTCGTTCGGTATTGATTTGTTTGCGGGCATGAAAGTCTGCTCATAGTTAGAGTGTTTAGTGTGCGTATCAGCGTCATTATTGCAGTGACTTTAACTGGGCTTACAGCTCTTGGCGGCTGCTCGCCCTATCATCACGATCGCTATTACGACAGCTACGATGACGCATACGAACGCGAGCGTGATCGAAAATCGTATCGCCGCCATACGCGGCGAGAAAATCGGCAAAGCCGACATGCCCAGGGCAGTGTCAGAAACAAGGAAAGATCCGCGCAGATAGAGACGCCGCGCGATGTGGAACAGCGCTCGGTGGTGCAACCGCTACAGGATATCCCTGTGCCTGATGCTGCCGATGAGGTGCAATCGGTCGAAGCGCCGGCAGCGCCGGAGGTTGAACGCGATAGCGCAACCGAGGTGGCGGCACGAGAGGTTGCCAAGGCGCCTGTGGTTTCCAGCAATCCTGCGGTTTCTACGGTGCCAGCCGATGAGCCGGAGCAACCAGAGCCTCCCCGTGAGGTGATCACTCCGGAGCCAACTCCTGCAGATCAGGTGGCCACGGTCACGGTGCCTGCCGAGGCGCAGCCGTCCGGGGCTACTGGGGCGGATGATGCCGCCGAGAATGGTGATGCCGGTGCTAAAAAGCACATTGAGGATGGATACCGTTTGCTCAGGGCGGGTTTTGTCAAGAAGGCGCGGGAGCGTTTCGAGCAAGCCATGACGGCGAATGCAGCTGATGCCAGTCTGGCGAAGGGTCGCTCCATGGACCCGACCTATCTGAAAACGGTATCGTTTCCCGATGTGATACCCGATGCGGATCAGGCACGGCGCATGTACCGGCGTGCTGCTCTTCTGGGCAACAAGGAAGCTAAGTCAGACTTGACGCGGCTTGAGCAGGCGCTGGCTGTGGCTGAGCCGGCGATCTTATCACCCACGACACCTGCCAATGCTGCGCCGGTGCAGCATTGAAGTTGAGATGCTCAGGCTTTAACGAAAACTCTATCCGTGCGCATTGCTGCCCATGTTTATTGTCATGTGCAAAGTCAGCCAGGCTTGACACCGTCCATGCGCATGTCGAGGCCGGCATCCGCCATGTGGCGTTTGGCTTCGCCGATCGAATATGTTCCGAAATGAAAGATTGATGCTGCAAGGACGGCGCTGGCATGGCCTTCGCGAACGCCATCGACGAGATGATCGAGTGTGCCGACGCCACCTGATGCGATGACCGGGACTGACACTGCGTCTGCAATTGTGCGGGTCAGGCCGAGATCGAATCCGGCCTTGGTTCCGTCGCGGTCCATTGATGTCAGCAGGATTTCGCCAGCGCCAAGGGCGACGACTTCTTTTGCGTATTCGATGGCGTCGATGCCCGTAGGCTTGCGGCCGCCGTGCGTGAAAATTTCCCAGCGTTCGG
>JBKEAX010000016.1:0-4815 GCA_047972825.1 Hyphomicrobiaceae bacterium
TGTGTCAGAGGCATGGCACGCGTTCGTTGCCGTCGATTAGCCAAACCTGTCTCAGTTTCAGCGTGTCCTGAGGCCCTGTTTCCAACTCGGCTACGAAATTCGGGAGATAACTGCTGTCTGGGTTAGAATCCCTAACCGAAAAGGATACTTCAAATCCGTCCCGGATCGGGCTTGTGCCAGTGATCGTAAGTCTTTCTGGGTCGAAGAAGGCACCACCGCTACCGTAGGCGACCCCCTGGAGTTTGACGCCTTGCGCAAGGTATGGCGTCAGGAAAATCCGATAAGCGGTGGTGGCCTCATCTGAAATCTGGTCGAATGCGGCGTTTACCTCCTCCGGCAAATCTCTCTGAAGTTTGCCTTTGTGGCTCTCCCACAATGGAATATAAACAGCCATGATTGCATCATGCCAGATCCTGTAATCGGCAGCGAAGCTCTCCACGAACTTTTCAGGGCTAGTGAAATCAGGGCCATGGAAAGTGTATTGCATCATTTCTGGTGCTCCTGAAAGATACTGCAGATATTTTCCGAAACAACATTGAAGTAGCGACCAACTGAATCGCAGCATCTCAGTTTCTGGCAGGCGGCAGATCTGGAGCGTGGCAGCCCCTTGTTGTTCTTCAAGATAAATAAGGCCATGGCGTGGACCAGGCAGCATGTCATGCCACTTGGCACTTGGCACTTGGCACTTGGCACTGCGCATAAACGGCGACATTTTGCGGAGAAGGCAATCGCTTACCGTCCATTCCACTTCGCACACAAAAGAGTTTTTTGAAAAGCAAATACGGTGAAAATAATCGGTGTAACAGTGGCTCTAGAGCATGTTTAGCTGAAGTGTGAAGCGGTTCAGCGTGAAAAACATGCTCAAAATAAAAACACATAGAGCCCGTGCGCGATTCCGTGAAACGTGAACGCGATCTAGTCCACATGTCAATAGTCTGGAAATACCATCAAACCCCATGGCGATCCAGAACGCGATGGACGTCCGATATGCTGATGATCTCCATCATTTCATCCATCGACAACGAAATGCCAAACCTGCTTTCGAGTGCAGCAACCAGTGCGACGTGACGCAGAGAATCCCACTTTTCCAGGTCTTGTTGAGAGGTTTGGAGGCTAATTTCACCATCAAACTGGAAAACGTCGGAAACAATCTCAACAATTTCCGGCCGCACCGCATCACAGTTGACCGGGTTTGGATTGCTCTTGGTCGCGGTCATGTTGGGCATATCCTTGGGCATCATCAATCCTCAGCGGGTCGCGTACATATTTGAGCATCGCATCGTGTCAGGCTCTCACTCTGCGCTCCAGAAGCAACAGCGCATAGAACGATACCACGCACTTACCGCTCTGATTGCGCACATCAGTACCGGAAAGGAGAAGGCCCCAATCAGGTCGTGACTGCACGCCAAACTTGCGTTCCGCCCAGCTGGAGAAGATTAAGCTGTCGCCTGCGTACACCGGGCGGTGCCAACGCAAATGCTTGATCCCCGGGGAGGGCCCCAGTTCCGGTGCTCGGTCGCCACTTAATCGCAGCCTTTCAGCTTCAGACTTGTAGTAACTGATCAACCGCTGCATCCAAATGGATGTCACATGCCATCCACTCACGCACAAACGATTCTCTGACGCATCGGGATGCATGGGATGGGGACCATATCTTTCATTAAAGCTCACCACACTCTCTTCGGCAAACCTGAACCCACCAAGAGAAATCTCGGTTCCTAGCTGGACATCTTCAAAAAATGTGATCGCATGTTGCCGCGGCAAGCGGGTAACATTCGAGCCATGTCTTTTGTTTGGGACGCAAGCCCCCGCATCAATCAACCCGACATGACACATGGATTGCAATTGCAGCTCCAGTTGCAGTCGCAACGACATGACAGTTTGCCCGCACGCATTAAGCCCCTCGCAGAATAGCGTGCAGATACCGAATCCCTTTCGGCCTACGGAGACGTTTCTCTCCACGCATGTAACCCGGCAGCTCAACTCGTCACCCGGCCTCACCGGGATTCGCCACTTGATTTCTTCGATGCCATAAAGTCCCGCCCGCTGGCACCGCGAGAGCAGATGTTCCTGGAACATGGCCATGTATGTCACGCATACATGCCAGCCCGACGCAGCGAGCCCTTCGAATATGGTGCTCCGTGCCGCTTGCTCATCGATGTGAAACGGCTGCGGATCAAACTGGCGAGCAAAATCTATGATGTCTTCGCGGCTTAGTTCGCAGCACCCAAAGTCCATAACCTGACCGACAGGAAAGTCCTCCCAGAATAGTTTGCCGTCGGTTCGAACAACTTGTTTTGCGAACAATCGTGCCATCATGCCGGTTCCGCCGAGAGCACGAGACTTGCATTCTGCCCCCCGAATCCAAAAGAGTTCGACAACACGTTTGAGATGTTTGCTTGCCGGCTGACGTTCGGCACCACATCAAGCGGGATCTCAGGATCGGGCAGGTCATAGTTGATCGTCGGCGGGAGGATGCCGTCGCGAATACTCATCAATGAGAAGGCGGCTTCGATAGCGCCCGCTGCCGTGAGCGTATGCCCAATCATCGATTTGTTGGAGCTGATCGGCGTGGTTTCTATCGCATCGCCCAGCACAGCCTTGAGTGACAGGTACTCCATCTTGTCATTCTCTTGTGTCCCGGTGCCGTGCGCGTTGATGTAGTCTATGTCTTCGGGCGCAACGCCCGCATCTGAAAGCGCACCGCGGATAGCCGCAATGATGGGTTTGCCTTCCGGATGTGTGCGCGTGCGATGGAATTCGTCAGCGCGCTCCCCGCAACCTTTGATTACACCTAGAACCTCTGCACCGCGTGTTTTTGCAGCCTCGTAGGATTCCAAAACAAATGCGCAGGCCCCTTCCGCCATGACAAAGCCGCCACGGTCCTTGGCGAAGGGGCGAGACGCTTTTTCTGGCGGTTCGTTATAAGTCGACAATGCAGATAGCAACGAGAAGCGGATCAAGGCTTCGGCGTGCACAGATCCGTCCGTTGCTACGCACAGCGCAGTATCCGTTTCACCTCTGCGAATGGCCTCGACGCCGAGCATGAGCGCAGTAGCACCGGAAGCACAAGCGGTTGAAAGCGAAATCGGCAGACCTTGCGTCCCAAACTCCGCGGCCAGCCATTCACCTACACTTGAAAATTGAAATTCGTGGAACAGTTCTTTGAAACGTCCCGATCGCGCCGCTTTCAGAAGCTGCCGGTAACCGTCCTCGCGTTCTTCTCCGTTAAGCCTCGCGAAGAGTGCCCTGCGCTGCGGCCACTCAAGTTCAGTCGGTGGAGTTGCCAAGAAAAGCGGCCCCGGAAACATCCCCTTTGTTCCGATGCCAGAGTCCGAGATAGCTTCACGCACAGCTGCGGACGCCATTGCGGCTGAAAGCCGTGGCGCGGAGTAATTTCCAAGATCCATGAAATCGACCGTGCCCGCAACTGTCGTCCTGAGCCCGTCGGTTGGAAAGCGCGTAATTGTATGCAAGCCTGATTGTGCGTTGGTGAGCGCGCGCCAGTTGTCCTGCTTGCCACGGCCTAGCGACGTGATCACACCAAAGCCCGTGACAACAACAACAGGGCGGCCTTTATGATCGTTCAATGGTTTGCCCATAAGTCCTCTGTCATTGAAAAGATGCGGTCTCAACCAGGGCTATTCCCTCGCCGCGCCAATGCCCCCAACCGGTTACGAGAATATGATCGACGCTCCCCTGAAGGGGTTGCTCTTGACCGGTCGTTTCGAACGGCGGGTAAAACGCGCCCTTCGAGATTGCTAAAGCCGCAAGAGCAACACCTGCCGGAAACTGAGCCTCGACCGAATGGCCAAGCATCGTCCCGTAAGCCCGTACCACCGGCAAGACACCGCGCTCACCCAAACGGGAAATCCACTTTCGTTCGCGTCCAGTAGCGGGTTCCACGCCACTGGCTCCGCTCAACACACCAAGTGGTCCGTCCTGAAGTTGAGAAACCAGATCATCCAGCAGGAAGTTTTCATCGCGCCTGCCGGTATCGTCATGAGATGACCGCCCCGTGGATCCCGACGCAATGCTTGTAATTCTTGCGTAGGGACTCTTTCCTCGCGCCAGCGCGTGTGCATCAGATTCAAGGACGAGAAAGACCCCGAGGCTACCCATGATGAATCCACCGTCCATTGCAGATCGTTGGTAGACGGGTTGATAAGGACGGCGCCACAACGCGTCGCACAGCTCAAATACAACAGACAGATCGGCGCGTTCCGCATTGAATGCGCCACCCACCAGAAAAAGCTGTCCCTGCCTGCTGGAAATTCGCCGTACCGCATCTTCGACAGCGCTCACACCGGCCATCTCCTCGCCCTTGAATGTGCGCGAAGATCCCGCAACGCCATGCACGATTGAAATGTTGCCGGCCAGCAGATTCGATAGTTCTGCCAGGTAGTGCGTCGGCCTTATCCTGGTTTGCAGCTCATGATTGAGGATCGCACCCAACGATGCAGCACCATCTCCCACGCCTGCTAGCTCGCGGAGTATGTTCGCATCAGCAGCTTCATCCCGCTCACCATTTCCGGCAGCAACAATTAGATCGGTTTTGTCGAGCAGGTCCCGCTGACCCGCAATTCCCGCATCCTGAAGGGCCTGTCCGGCTGCGTAGACCCCGATGCGTTGCCACTGTCCCATCTGGCGAAGATCGCCCTTGCGCGCAATCTGGGTGGAGAAATCTATATCTGCAAGCGGGTGGACGGGGTAGGGCGCGAAACTTGTCTCGTCGACAACGGGGGCGAGGATCGGCTCATTGAGTGCCGCCCAATGCGCGGCCACACCTTCTCCAAGCGAGCTCACGATACCAAG
>JBKEAX010000034.1:0-3917 GCA_047972825.1 Hyphomicrobiaceae bacterium
AGATCGATGCAATCGCTGCCGACAAGCGGAAGATCATCACATCGCACGATGCCTTCGGGTATTTCGCCAAAGCCTATGGTGTCACGTTCCTCGCTCCAACCGGCGTCTCTACGGAAAGCGAAGCCTCAGCCAAGGACGTTGCAGCACTCATTGACCAGATCCGCAAGGAAGGTGTGCGTGCGGTGTTTGTCGAAAACATTTCCGATTCGCGTCTCATCGAGCAGATTGCGCGGGAGACAGGCGCAAAGATTGGCGGCACGCTCTACTCCGATGCGCTGTCTGAAAGCGGTGGCCCGGCCTCGACCTATATCGACATGATGCGCCACAATTCCGGCTTGATGGTAGCTGCGCTGGCAGGGTCGTGAGGCCTGATCATTCACCAGATTTGCACGAGTGAAACTGCTCCATCGTGCTTAGGCAAGTAGCAGCGGCTGGCGAAATACGCCGGCCGCTGTTTTCAGGTCCGGGCCTAAAAGCAGCTTAACAAAATGCAACTTGACGAACCCGCGTTGATCTGATGCCATCTGCCGCCATGAATATGCTTCGTCAAGGTCTGACCCTGTTTCTCGCCGCCGCCCTGATCTGGGTTGGCGTTGCGGGCGGGCTATTGTCCGCGCAGACGACGGGCAATTCCATTGGCGCCACGCCAAACCAGCATGTGCACGAACCAGATTTGGATCATGCGCATCGCAGTAAGCTTATGCAACACGATCTGGCTGATAATGCCGACAGGCATGAGCAATCCAACCGTGAGTGTGCCCGTTCCTGTCTTGGCAAGGTTGCTGTCAAACTGGTCCCGGCCGAACTCAGTCTACAACCGCCACAGCTTATCGCGCTGCCTGTCGTTTATACTGATCTCGACGCTGTTGTAATTTCTGTTGGGCCAGGATTCTCGTACTGGCCAGCTGCGCCTCCTGATTTATCTGGCGTTCCACCTAAAGGTGCCGCGCGCCTTATCAGCCGACACTCGCACCTGAGAATTTGATCTCCTGAAGTTCTTCTTTTGGACAGCGGGCGCAGCGTTGCGCACCGCTGCAACTGCCATGCGCTGCGTTGTGGCTGTTCCAAACTCTCAGGAGATCGATTATGTTTTTCAACTGCAAGGCGGGTGTGTTTCCTGCCGTTGGCATTGTGATTGCGGTGACCGCGCTTGCTGTCTGCGTCGTGCCGGAAGCCAATTGGACCGCGCAAGCCAGGGTGGCGGAGCAGACCAAACCCGTTCAGGGCCAGAAATGGACCTGTCCAATGCACCCTCACTACATCGCCAGTGAATTCGGACAGTGCCCGATTTGCGGCATGGATCTGGTGAAGCTTGAGACAGGCGAGGGGAGTGGTGCGGATGCGTCAGCAGGTGGCGCGCCTGGGCGTACATCAATCGTTGTGGCACCTGAAATGCTGCAAACGATGGGTGTGCGTCTCGCCAAGGCGGAAAAGACGAACTTCGGCCGTATCGTGCGCAGCTTTGGCATTGTCGCCGATGACGAGCGCTTGCAGACCGAATTGACCGCACGCCTTGAAGGCTGGATTGAGGATCTGCAGATCCGTGCTGTCGGAGATCAAGTGAAAAAGGGTGACCTGCTGTTCACCTTGTTCGCGCCGGAGTTCGCCGTATCGCAGCGCGACTATCTCGATGCCTTGAAAAGCAGTGATCGCACGCGCATCACCTCGATCAAGACGCGCCTTGCCGCCTTCGGAATGCAGGATCGTGCCATTGATGAAATGGTTCGGCTTGGCCGCGTCATGGAGCATGTGCCGTTCTATGCAGACCGGGATGGCACAGTTGCGACCATAGATCTGCGGCCAGGCAGCTACGTCAAACGCGGAACCTTATTGACCCGTATCCAGGACTATTCGCAGGTCTGGCTGATGGTTTCGGTGTCGGAGAAGGATCTTGGCTTCATTTCGCCGGGGACGCCTGCACGCATTACGTTTCCCAACCTGCCCGGACGGCAGGCCATTTCGAAGGTCGAATATGTTTATCCAACGGTAGACGCCACAACACGCACAGGTAAGGTTCGTCTCGTTCTGGACAACGCGGACGGTCAGTTGCGGCCCGGAGCTTATGTCGATGTCGCCTTCGAGGTGGCGACCGAGCAGCGTCTGGCAGTTCCGACTGAAGCAATCCTCATGAGTGGCGGCGAACGTTACGTCGTGGCGTCACTCGGCGAAGGGCGGTTTGAGCCGCGCAGCGTTACCACAGGGCTCAGCTCGGGGCGATGGACGGAAGTATCCGGTGAGATCGAAGCGGGCAACGAGATTGTCGTGTCGGGGCAGTTCCTGATCGATTCAGAAAGCGCACTGCGCGAGAGCTTTCGCAAGCTGGAGCGATTGCAGCTTCCTCTTTCCATGTTGAAACTGACCGATGCGCAGTTTGCCATGGTGGATCATTTCATTGATGCCGCACTCTATCTGCACGAGTCGATTTCCGATGGTTACGATGTCGACCCCAAGTTCCTGGACCCGGCCATCGAGGTGAAAACGCTGCTGTGGCCGGCATTCCAGAATACGCAGCTTGCCTACGTCATGCAGGACGCCGTTACAGCGCTGCAAAAAGCGCAAGCCGCACGCACATCGACAGAGTTGAAATCTGCACTTGCCGAGCTTGTTGCCGCCTTGCTGCCGTGGATGCGTGAGGGTGCCCCTCAGCACTACGCGGAAAAGAAGCTCGCCCTGTACAAGGATGCGAGTGACGGCAGGCACTGGGTGCAGATGACGGGGGATCCCACCAATCCGTACGGCAATGGCAAGGCGGATGTTGTGCCATGGCCACAGCCTGAAGCTGCCAACGCAGCAGGAGCATCTGGAAAAAACCAACAGGTTCCGGGAAACGAACCCGCCACAATGCCAGCAGGCCAGCCAATGACCGGCCACCAACATTGATGCGGCACAAAAACCGGAGCCCCAACCCAGATGTCAACTGACACAACTGATCACACCGGCAAGGACCCCACGCAGTCATTTGTTGCGCAGGTGATCGCCTGGTCTGTCGCCAACCAACTCATCGTCATTGTCGCCGCGCTGGCACTCGTTGCAGCAGGCTGGCTGGCAATCCAGCGCACGCCGCTCGACGCCATTCCGGACATGTCTGACACGCAGGTTATCATTCGCACTGAATTTTCAGGGCAATCGCCGCAAATTGTGGAAGATCTCGTCACCTATCCGTTGTCGACAACGTTGCTTGGGCTGCCGCGCACCAAGGCCGTTCGCGGCTATTCGATGTTTGGAACGAGCTTTGTCTATGTGATTTTCAAAGACGGTGTTGATCAATATTGGGCCCGGGCGCGTGTCGTTGAAGCGCTTTCCAAGTCATCAGGCTCGCTACCCACAGGGGCGACACCGCAGATCGGACCTGACGCAACCGGGGTGGGATGGGTGTTTCAGTATGCACTCGTTGATCGCTCCGGGCGTCGTGATCTTTCGCAGCTGCGGACGCTCCAGGATTGGTTCTTGAAGTTCGAACTCGCAACCGTGCCCGGCGTTTCGGAGGTGGCATCGGTTGGAGGCTTTGTAAAAGAGTTCCAGGTTCTCATCGACCCCAACCGGTTGAGAGCCTACGACATCCCGATCTCGCGCATTAATGCCGCCGTGCGCGCCGCATCGAGCGACGTGGGTGGCCGGGTCATCGAGCAGGCCGAAACCGAGCTGATGATCCGTTCGACGGGTTACATCAAGACGATAGACCAGCTGCGCGATGTCGTCGTCTATTCCAATGCCGGAACCCCGGTTGTGTTGTCTGATGTTGCCAACGTGGTTGAGGGACCGGAGTTGCGTCGTGGGGTCGTCGAACTGGACGGGCAGGGTGAGGTGGTGGGTGGCATCATCGTCATGCGCTCAGGCGAGAATGCGCTCAACGTTATCGACGCCATCAAGCAGAAGATTGAAACGCTGCAGAACGGATTGCCCGAGGGTGTCGAGAT
>JBKEAX010000058.1:0-5582 GCA_047972825.1 Hyphomicrobiaceae bacterium
CAACATATGTTTTTGCGGTTGCAAACAGGTTGGCTGTGGTGTCTTGGGTTTCTTTCCCAGGCGCATTCATAGCGTCGGCAACGACACAAATGTCACCGGCTTCCAACAGAACTGCTGCTCGCGCCAAGGCCGTGGCAAGATCCTTGGGCGCACCGGAGGATGTCCACTCCGCAATCGCATCATCGTAATTCGCGATGCGTGCCTTGCTGAGCCACGATTCCAGCGATTCACCCAGCGCGTTGTAGGCATGCCTGTGGAGTCGAATAGCTTCGGAGAGTGGCGGCAGCGCGCGCATCTCGGCGCCAAACCAGGCCGCCCATGTGCGCAGTTGGTCTTGAGCCTTTGCGTACAATGCAAGTTGCACATCTCCACCGATGCGGTTGTCCTCATTGGAAATGGCGTCAAATACCGCTGCCGTTCCAGTTACCTCGGCCGCGATGATAATGGCGTGGGCGACGCCTGTCGCATCCAGATCCCAATCGTCAGCTAGGCGGGCAGGCAGATCAAAACCGCCAAGATTGATCATGCGATTGGCCAGCGCGGTGGTGATGATTTCGCGCTTCAAAGGGTGGGCTGCAATTTCGCCGGCAAAATCCTCTTGGAGCGCAGGTGGGAAATAGTCAGCGAGTTCTCCGGAAACCGCGGCGTCGTCCGGAACACTGGATTCGATCAGATCGTAGGAAAGCGCAATCTTGGCGTAGCTCATCAGGACCGCGAGTGAGGGGCGAGTAAGGCCGATGCCTGCTGCAGCGCGCTCTTCAAGAGTGTCGTCGTCGGGCAACGATTCCAGCTCCCGGTTAAGAAGACCGCGGCGCTCCAGCTCCTGCATAAGATGCACGACGTCGCTGGTCCCCTCAGCGCCACGCCGTTCGGCCAGACTGAGTGCGAGGGTCTGGACATAGTTGTTCGCGAGAACGGCCTTGGCGACGTCTTCAGTCATGCTGGCCAGGAGTTCGTTGCGCGCGGGCAGACCAAGGCGACCGGAAGCGAGGGCCGGGGCAAGCGCAATCTTGATGTTGACCTCCTGGTCAGACGAGTTGACGCCAGCCGAGTTGTCGATGAAATCGGTATTGATGCGCCCGCCACGCGATGCAAAATCCATGCGCGCACGCTGCGTCACGCCCAGGTTCGCACCTTCGCCAACCACGCGCGTGCCAAACTCACTGGCTGAAATTCTGATGGCATCGTTGCCGCGGTCACCGACATCCGCATCAGTCTCGCTATCGCCGCGCACGTAGGTGCCAATGCCGCCGAACCAGAACAGCTCAACCTTGGCTTTCAAGATTGCGCGCATGACCTCATTCGGGGTTGCCCCTTCACCGGTCAAACCCAGCAGTTGACGTATTTCGCCGGTGAGTGGAATGGACTTTGCGGAGCGCGAGAATATGCCGCCACCGCGTGAGATAAGTGTCTTGTCGTAGTCCTGCCAGCTCGATCGTGGCAAATCGAAAACACGTTTGCGCTCGGCATAGGATGTCTTGGCGTCTGGATCGGGATCAATGAATATGTCGCGGTGGTCAAAGGCTGCGACAAGGCGGATTGCTTCCGACAGGAGCATGCCGTTACCGAACACGTCACCTGACATGTCACCGACACCGGCGACGGTGAATGGTTCAGTTTGCGTGTTGTGATCCGTCTCGCGGAAATGGCGCTTCACGCCTTCCCAGGCGCCGCGCGCTGTGATGCCCATTTTCTTGTGGTCGTAACCGGCGGAGCCACCCGAAGCAAATGCGTCACCCAACCAGAAGCCGCGCTCTTGCGAAAGCGCGTTGGCAAAGTCGGAAAATGTCGCCGTACCCTTGTCGGCGGCAACGACAAGGTAGGGATCATCGCCATCGCGCCGCACGATACCCTCTGGCGGGACGATCTTGCCGTCAACAAGGTTATCAGTGAGCGACAGGAGCGCGCCGATGAAGGTCTTATAGGCGGCGATGCCGGCTTTCATCACGTCTTCTCGCACACCGGTCTTGGGCAACAGCTTGGGCACAAAGCCACCCTTTGCGCCTTGCGGAACAATCACGGTGTTCTTGACCTGCTGGGCTTTGGCCAGCCCCAACACCTCAGTGCGGAAATCATGAGCGCGGTCTGACCAGCGAAGACCGCCACGGGCAATCGGCGCAAAACGCAAATGCACACCATCAACCTCGGGCCCGCTGACCCAGATTTCACGGAAGGGGCGTGGCTCGGGCGCGTCGGGGACGTCCCGGCTGGAAATCTTGAATGCGAGCACGGGTGGCACATCGCCGTGGTCTCCGCGCATAAAGAAGTTTGTACGCAATGTCGCAGAAATCAAGCCAAGCAGTGTGCGAAGAATGCGGTCCTCATCAAGAGAGGGAACGTTGGAAAGCTCGGCTTCGAAAGCGGCTTTCAAGTCGTCCTCGACGCGAGTGCGTTCGGCCTCGTTAGTGTTTACGCCCGGATCAAGGCGTGCCTTGAAAATACGAACGAGGTCAGTTGCGCGGGTCGCGTGCTTCACCAAGGTTTGGGCAACCGCGTCCCGGTCGTAAGGCAGTCCAATCTGGCGCATATAGACGGCATATGCACGCAACATGGCGGCTTCCGTCCAGTCGACGTGCGCAGCCATGACAAGCCGATTAAACAAATCATCCTCGACCAGCCCCGTGTAGACGGCCGTGAATGCATCCTCCAAGGGCTCGCCCTGGCGCTCAAGTTGGGTGCTGGTATCACCATTGGCGAAGTCCAGCACCATATCGTGCAATGAAACGGTCTGCCGCTCGCCATTCTGGCCCGGCGTTATGCGATATGTGCGTTCGTCAATGACAGAGAAACCTAGGTTCTCCAGGATAGGAACGCGGTCACTCAAAGGGATTGGCGCGTCGAAACGGTATATGGCGGCATGCACCCCGCGCTCCAGCTCTCCGGTCGGGTGATAGAAATCAATTGCAACCTGACTGTCATCTTCCAGGCGCTCTATTCGCTCGATGTCCTCCAGCGCCCGATCAGGGGGGAAGTTCTCAGCGTAGGAGGCAGGAAAGGCGTTTGAGAACCTGGCAGTAGCATCAGGTAGGGTGGCAAGTTGCAACTCGAGCCGGTCTTCCCAGGTTTGGGTAATTTCTGAGACGCGAGCCTCAAGTTCTTCCTCGTCAATGTTGGGAGTCGCGCCTTGATACCGGCCAATTATGAAGTGGACCCGGACCAGCGGGCCGGCCGTAAAATACGGCTGATAGGTGACCATGCGGCCGCGATAGATATCTGCCAGCATTTCACCAATTCTCTCCCGCGCCTCTGTAGAGAAACGGTCGCGTGGCACGAATGCAAGTACGGAGACGAAACGGTCGAAGCGATCACGGCGGGCGAAGACACGGATGCGCGGATCAAATTCCAGTTGCAACAGCATTGGCACCCAGCTTGCGAGCTGATGTACGCCGATCTGGATAAGCTCATCGCGCGGGAAAGTATCGAGAATGTTTTGAAGCATGCGACCCTCGTGGGTGGCATGCTCTACACCGGCAATCTTGAAGACGTGTTCAACCTTCAATCGCAAAAAAGGAATTTCTTTTGCAGGCTCAGTGTAGGCAGCTGCAGTGAACAGCCCGACAATGCGAAGCTCCCCGGCGAGACGCCCTTCAGGGGTGTATATCTTCAGGCCAACATAATCCATATGCGCGCGGCGATGAACGACAGAGTGGGCATTGGACTTGGTTATAATGATAGGGGATGGCTTGAGGTAGAAGCGGCGAACTTCATCATTGAGGGATACGAGTTCCCGACCGCGACGCAATACGTGAACATTGGGATCTGTAAGAAGGCCAAGGCCGGAGCCTTCGATAACCCGCAGCGAACCGGATTCGGGATCACCATCCAGGCGATACTCGCGCATGCCAAGGAAAACAAACTGACCGGCGCGCATCCATCGGCAAAAAGCAACAGTCTCGTCTATGAGGCGTGCCGTTATCCTGGTCTTGGCTTGTTGTTCAAGCGCTGTGATGGCGGCGTCAAGGCGTGCTCTCATCGGCTGCCAATCGCGAACGGCCACCGCAACCTTGGCCAAAACATCCTTCAATGCCTCGGTTAGAGCGTGGCTGGCAGTATCATCCAGTGCGTCCAGCACAACAACAATGGCGCTCTCCTTCCGCCATCCATTTGCCGCCTCTTCGTTGGGCATCGCGTGAAGAGGTTTGAGATCAAGAACATGTGCCTGCCCATCACGGCGAACTGCATTGACGGGGTGCAGCACAAGGTGCGTCTTCAATCCGCGTGCCTGGATCTCCCCCATGACCGATGAAACCAGGAACGGCATATCCTCGTTGATAACCACGAGAACGGTAACATCGCCCGGCATTCTGCTGAAACCAGTAGCGACAGCTGGCAGCGACGTCCGCCCCACACTGATGCTGGGCTGGCCATGCGCGTGGTTTTGCAAAAGGTGAAAGGTGTCGATGCCGATCGCTGCCAATGCCTTGGCAGACAACCAATTGTCACGCATCGCTCCAAGCCTGGCAAACAACAGTCCGGCGAACGTTTGAAATAGTGGGCGGTACGCCGCGTCGAGCTTGCTGGTGCTTTCCGCCAGGGCGTCTTGCAGTTCTTCTGTCGATAGTTGGCCTGCAGATCCTGGGGCTTGACCCTGGCTCGTTTGAGACTGCCCGTTGCTATTCATGGGAACTCCCGTTTGACGCGTGCCCTAGTGTAGATCCTGGTCAGGTGGAAACAACGAAACAAGTCGGCCTGTTTCAAGTCATAGGCTCGAAGGCCGGACAACCGACAGCGGCTCTGGAGCCTTTGGCAATGTAAGCGAACTTTACAAAATTCGCAGTTCCCGATTTGTTGAGTCCGGATTCGGCAATCTTGCTTGGCGCAACCGGTAGCGCGCAGCGTAATTCCGGTCTCGGCGATTTCTCCTCACCCAATTCGTACACGATTGCACACAAATGCCCATTAAGCACGAAATGTTGATTACCAGCTGCCCCTGTCCAAGAGGGGCCGTTCTGAACCAATACGCAAAGCCTTTGCATTCTGGATGCAGATCGAGCAAACACTCACTAAAATCGAGCCGTTCGATGGGCGAACGCACGGTTTGGGCAGAGGGAGTACCACATGGATATGCCAGCGAGGGCACAGGCCGGTGAACCGGTGCGGGCAGCACCGATGCACGCGCTCGTATCGTGGGTGATGTTCGACTGGGCGGCGCAGCCATATTACACGCTGGTTCTCACATTTCTTTTCGCACCATATTTCACCACTATCGTGGTGGGCGATGTTGCGCACGGGCAAGCACTGTGGGGCTATGCTGCCGCTGCTGCCGGAGTGATGATTGCTATTGGAAGCCCACTACTGGGTGCTTTTGCCGATGGGCGCGGGCGCCGCAAGCCATGGATTGCCTTGTTCGGGTCACTTCTCGTCATTGGTCTTGCTACACTTTGGATTGCGAAACCTGGCGCGGATCAACCGACCATTTACCTGGTTCTGGCGGCATTCGTGTTGGCAACTATCGCTGCGGAATTCACGCAGGTGTTCACCAACGCGATCATGCCTTCGCTCGTGCCGCACGATCAACTTGGCCGCCTTTCAGGAACGGGATGGGCCGTCGGTTATGCCGGGGGGCTTCTCAGCCTCGCATT
>JBKEAX010000138.1:0-15243 GCA_047972825.1 Hyphomicrobiaceae bacterium
CGCGTGATGTCGGCAAGTAGTCGCCGCAGGAACGGAAACAGCACCGAAGGGCAGTTCACCAGGAGAAACGGCTGCAACGCCTCGGGGGGAATATTCTGAATTCGAAACAACCCGGCATAAACAACTTCTAGCTCGTAAATCGTCCCGATCTTGCTCGTGGCATGCGCACTGAAACTGATCGCGCTTTCGTAAATGTTGTTTTTTTCGTCAGCTGTTTTTGCATCGACATTGACTTCGAGCTTTATGTTCGGGTTTTCCCCCGGCCCCGCGCCCATGATCTTGTCAACGTTCGGATTCTCGAATGACAAGTCCCTGATGTACTGGCTGACGACCTGTGCCTGAATCGGCCCTACGTCGCGCTGCGCGGTCGCGTTGTTTGCCGCGCCGTTACCGTTATTCGTACCGTCCGCCATGTTTGTCCGTTGCCCCTGCCTGGAAAATTTGGTTGAAAAACCCGCCGGGTGGCTATCACGCTGGCGTTGACCGCGCAATCGCCGCCGTCCGATTGGCGAAGCAATCCTTGCTTGATCCCGGCCTGAATAGGCTGCGCCAAGTCAGCTCTTGCCGCGCTTGGGATCTACAGAGCGTTCATCCAACCTTTCATATTCGCCTTCAATGATTGGTCCTTGATCCTGCGTCGGGCCGCCATTCGGATGACCCTCTCCAGGTCGCGTTACATCCTCAAATTCCGCATCCGTCCACTCTTGCTGCCCTGAACGCCCTCCGGTTCGCCAGTTTCCATGCGGCGACCCGCCCCCAACAGTAGTGACGAAAACACGGGCTAGTGCGTGCCGCACCAGAAACTGTCGAATAGGTGGCACCAGGAGGATGAAACCAACCGTATCTGTTAATATACCCGGCGTCAGCAGAAGTAATCCCGCGACCAGCAACACGAAACCTTCAAGTACCGGCGCCACCGGAGGCTTGCCATCGTTTACGGACGAAAGCACGCGGTTGAGCGTCTGCATGCCTTGGGAATGCAGTAGCCAAGTACCGAAAACAGCAGTGCCGATCACCAATGATATGGTCGCCCAAAATCCGATAGCTTGTCCGATTTTGATCAGAAGTGCGATCTCGATGAGCGGAATAGCAATGAAAATAAGGAGAAAAATAGCGCGGATTGGATTGTTCATGCGACCGGTTCCATCTCACATGGAGGCGCCTGCCAGCCAGATTGCAAGGGCGCGAAATCCCTCACAAACCAGGATACCTGAGCTGTGGCGAGCTGTGCTGTAAGCCAAAGAGAGCCGGGCAATTGTAATTCCTTAACGATTATACGGTCGCACGAAATCAACTATTCCTAAGTTCCGGCCATGATGCGGTCGGACCATCTTGCCGACGCCACGGTTAATGCCCAAGTAACGGGACAGAACCAAGTTCTGCAACACTCGGTTCATCAGGACCCACCAGCCGCGGACACGAACAATACATGAAGCTATCGTGACGCTAATTCTTTGACGCTTGCCCAGTTGGCTTAGAGGTGTTTGTGCCCTAAGTTGACGTCGATACCAACGCTCTTTGGCGATCATCCCGGGTGGAATGCAGTGAAAGCCTGGTGACCCTGTTGAACAGAGGGTATGGACCTCGCCGCCCTGGACGTCTAAATCCGGGGAAACACGCCTTGCCAAATCAATCTTGAAAGTACGTCGATGGACGGAAGAATAGATCTTATCACCCTGATTTCGTTGATCGTAGCGCTCGTTGTCATCTTCAAACTGCGCAGCGTTCTTGGACGCCGCACGGAAGAAGATGATGCACGCATGGAGCGCTACCGGGCCGAGGCTGAGCGCCGCCGGTCTACTGCCAATGGCAGTGGCAACGACAAAGTTGTCACTCTGCCAAAGCGGGATGATCAGTATCAAGCTGGTCCGCCAGCAGACGTGGGCGTGCAAAAGGCCGAGATTGAAGAGCGAATCCGTACGGTCTCAGGCTCTGATCGAGAGGTGGAACGAGGTCTCCTTGAAATCCTGAAAACGGATACCGGATTTGATCCCGAACAGTTCCTCAAGGGCGCAAAACAAGCCTACGAGATGATTGTGACGGCATTTGCCGAAGGCAATCGCAAACTGTTGCGCGATCTACTCAGCCGGGAAGTATTCGATAGCTTTGATACTGCGATAAAAGAGCGGGAAGACCGTGGCGAGTTGATGGACCAATCATTCGTCGGAATTTCCAAGGCAGATGTCATTGATGCAGAAGTTAACGACGGCATCGCCAGCATTACGGTCAAATTCGTCAGCCAGCTCATTTCGGCCACCCGTGATAAAGCCGGTGCGGTCATAGCGGGCGATCCGCAATCCGTCAGCGAGGTTACCGACCGCTGGACTTTCAGTCGCGACGTTTCTTCCGCGCGGGCTCGCCAGAATCCCAACTGGAAATTGGTTGCCACCCAGCACGCTGCGTGATCCAGCCTTTTTCTGTACGCCAGCCTGGATTAATCTGTACCAGGAACTAGAACTATAGCCGGGGTGCTGTTGTCGTAGTACGCGCAGTGAAGAGGCCGAACCGCGTACACTTTCGGCTGAATATGCTCTAGCCACGCCGTTGGGCGAAATCCGGGGGGATTTGGATGCCACGATGTGAAGGCGGCAAGTGCAGCTGCTTGCCTCACCCGTTGACGAACGGTCAGAGGCCTCTGTGGAAGCTGACCGCTTGGCGTGTATCCATTGCTGCGCCGTACACAGTGGTGGCTTTCCTGTTGCCATTCATCGCATTTGCAACAATAGAATCTAAGGCGGAAACGCTGTCACCCAAATGGCATGTTGCAACGTCACTGGCCGTACCGCCGCTACCGGCATCCAAACCAACCACGGTTCCAAAAAAGCCCAGCTCCACGCGCAAATCAAAAAGCATGCCGAAGGTAACCTACAGCCCTGTCAAGTTTGATCAGTTGCCTGGCTGGCAAGAAGACGATCATTTGGCTGCATTGAAAACCTTCATGCGTTCATGCGAGCGGGTAACCTTCGCTGTTCGCGTTGGTGCCAAATCCGGCAAGTCGCCGCCGCCACCAGGGCTGTTGAGCGCTTGTGAGGATGCCGTGGCTGTCATGGCAGGTAAAGCGACGAGAAGGACTGCGCGCGCGTTTTTCGAATCGCATTTCACACCCCATCGCATGAATTACTCTGGTCCCGATGGCCTTCTCACCGGCTATTACGAGCCCGTGGTGCAGGGCGCTCGCAAACGTAGCGCCAAATTCAGCGCGCCATTGTTCAAGCGGCCGCGCAACCTTGTAAATATCGTGGCGGAGACTGAGCGTGGCGCCAAGGGAAACAAGCTGACCCATGCGCTACAAACGAAATCTGGTTTGAAGCCTTACCCCACACGCCAGCAAATCGAAGAAGGCGCCCTGGCCGGGCAAAGACTGGAGCTTTTGTATTTGAAGGACGAGCTCGACGTTTACTTCATGCAGATCCAGGGCTCAGGCCGTGTTGCACTGCCCGATGGCAGCATGGTTCGTGTCACCTATGATGGCAAGAATGGCCATCCTTATGCGTCGATCGGCCGGTATATGATCGACAAGGGCTTGGTCTCCTCGCAGCGCATGTCCCTGAAAGCGATCAAAAGCTGGTTGCGCCGTAACCCCGAGCGGATGCAAGAAGTGCTGTGGCAGAACCGGTCGTATGTGTTCTTTCGTGAACTCAAGGGGAAGCAGGCCCAGAGCGCCATGGGCGTGCTGGAAATACCGCTCACACCGCGTCGCAGCCTTGCTGTGGATACGCGCTTCCACGCGATTGGAACGCCCGTTTACGTCGCCGCCCCGCGAATTACCCATATCACTGCAGACAAGCATCCGTTCCAGCGTCTGATGATTGCTCAAGATGTAGGGTCGGCGATACGCGGACCTGAACGCGGAGACATCTATTGCGGCACCGGCGACAAAGCCGGCCGCTGTGCCGGGATCACAAAGCACCATGGCACGTTCTATGTACTCTTGCCGCGCGAACAGTTGCGCACCAAAACCATCCAGGCACAGGATCCGAAACGGCCAAACAAGTTCCAGCAAGCACGGCAATGAGCGACAGTGGTGATCAACGTCGCGGTCCAGGCGGCAAACGAAAGTCAGGATTGAGCGAGGACGATCGGGCATTATGGGACCATGTCGCACGATCGGTAACAAAGCCCGGCAGCGCTAACAAAGCCAGAATTCCCAAAGCCCCCGAGCGCGGTCCCCCACACAATGATCACCAGCCAATCGCCCAGCTGGAGGAACAGCTCCGCAGCGAGGCAAGCACCATTCCACCCCTAGCTGCTCCATACAAACCCAACCACCGCTCACAGCAGACGCGTCCACCTCCTTTGGCGCATCCAACAGGGCACAAGTCTCCGCCGCTCGCTGATTTTGATCGTAAGGCGGTTCGCCGCATCAGATCCGGGCGCATCGAGATCGAAGCACGGATCGACCTGCATGGCATGCGCCAGGACGAAGCGCACAGCTCGTTGCGCGCATTCTTGCGTTCAAGCCAGGCCCGAGGCTTGCGCTGGGTGCTGGTGATCACGGGAAAGGGCAGCCGAGATACGACTCAGGAGGACTACGATCTGTCGATGCCCATACATCACAGGTCTGATCGCGGTGTTCTGAGGCGAAGCGTGCCGCGGTGGCTGGCCGAGCCCGAATTGCGATCGCTGGTGGTGAGCTACACCACGTCAGCTTTGCATCATGGCGGTGAAGGCGCGCTGTATATTCAACTTCGCATGAAACGGCTGCACGGCCATAGATAGCCGTGCCGACAACAGTTCTCTATCCACTTTCATTGGCGGAGCTTTTGGCACCGCCAACAGCACTCTCATTGACACTTCTTGTCGAGATTGCCGAGTGATGCCGTCACCCCTGAAAGGGAATACTTGTCAGTCGTTTCGAAACCAGCTTCAGCCGAGGCGGAAACTTCCATTGTCGAACCGCGCTTCATCGCATCGATGAGCTTCAACTCATCGGTTGGATCGGCAACGAATGCTTTGTCACCTTGGACGAAGAGCGTGAACTTGTCTGAGGAGATTGCGACCGTAACGTCACTACCCTTCTTGACCGGGTAGCCCAGCAACACGGAGATTTCAGACTTCACTCCATCCTTCGGCCATGCCGAAACATAAAAGAAAGCCGGATCGCGCTTGGCGTCCTTGGGGCTGCTGGAAGAAGGTTGTGACGCTATAAAACAGATCTTCTTCTGCGCGGCGTCATGAACGAACATTGACCAGTCGCCGGACTTTTCGACGAGTTTCGCAGCAAACGCAGTATGTGCACAAAACAGTGCAGCGATAAACGAGAGAGCAAAGGCCGGACGACATGTGATATGCCGAAGTTTCATATGTTTATAGTCCATCTTTCCGTCGGTTCTCGTTCGGGCGAGTGCAACCTATATCCGAATCATGTTCGCAATGTCACCTGCCGGTGGAAATTTTTCGGCTCGGCGTTGTTGGTTGGCCAACAGGTTTTACATGACCTTGTCGCGGCCCCCCCGCCCGCACGGGACGTTCGGCAAACGGCGCCAGGGTGCGCACACGATCATACATCACGATTGCGCCTGCCATAGCCACGTTGATGCAAAATCGTGTTGGAATGCGTACCACATGCTGACAGCGATTGAGCACAGGTGGCGAGAGTGAGCCCATTTCCGGCCCAAGCACGTAGGCGGCTTTCAACGGATGGCGGAAACTTGGCAGGTCGATGGCATCGTCGACAAGTTCGACGCCGATCAGCTGGCATCCTTCTGGTAGCGAAATCTCATCTAGCTCGCTCCAGTTGTAGTGCGGCAAATGCCACTGCCCCTTTGACGTGTCCGCCCTTGCTTCCAGCGCGTGGTAGGTCGCCCCAAGCGTGAAGGTGAAACTGGCACCGAATCCATGTGCCGATCGCATCAGATTGCCGAGATTGAGGGCTTTCGACATGCGCTCCGCACCAATTGCAAAGTAACCGCGTGCTTGCGGAGGCCAGTTGGTGGACGTCATTGTTTCCAAATTCCCGACGTGAATGTGTGGACGGTTCAAGCTAGAGCATGTTTAGCTGAAGTGTCAGCGGTTCAGCGTGAAAAACATGCTCCAGACAGAAGAGCATGTTTAGCTGAAGTGTATAGCGGTCGAGCCGTGAAAAACAAAAAACACAGCGAGAAACAAGGAGCTGGATCGTATTTATGTTCCATCGTTCCAACAACACGATCTAGCACAGCCAAACCTCACAACGACAGGCCGTTTTTCAATGAAGGCAGCACTCTGCAAAACGCTCGATGGGCCGGATAGCCTCGTGATTGAGGATCTTGCCCCGCCAACTCCAGGCCCTGGCGAGGTCATCGTGCGGGTCAGGGCTGCGGCCTTGAACTTCTTCGATACGCTCATCACACGCGGCAAATATCAGCACAAACCACCATTGCCATTTTCACCCGCCGGCGAAATAGCCGGTGTGGTTGAGGCTCTCGCCCATGATGTTGGCGGAAATGCAGGCGTAAAAGCCGGTATGCGCGTTGCCTGCTACATTGGTTGGGGTGGTGCTCGTGAACAGGTTCTGGTGCCCGCCGCATCGTGCGTTCCGATCCCCGCTGCCGTCGATGATGTCGTCGCATCTGGCATCGCCATAACCTACGGCACGGCAATACATGGCCTGAGGGATCGCGGCGAACTCCAGCCGGGGCAAACAGTCGCGGTGCTTGGTGCATCAGGTGGCGCGGGCCTCGCTGCCGTCGAAATCGCCAGATTGATGGGCGCGCGCGTCATCGCCATCGCTTCCTCGCAAGAAAAACTCGCTGTTGCAAAGGCACACGGAGCCAACGTGCTTATTGACTACGGCGCGGGTGACCTCAAGGAAAAATTGAAGGACGCAACCGGCGGTGCAGGCGTTGACGTGATCTATGATTGCGTTGGAGGCCCCTACGTTGAACCGGCATTGCGCGCTATCGCCTGGCAGGGCCGATATCTCGTGGTTGGTTTTGCAGCTGGAGAAATTCCCAGGCTCGCGTTGAATCTGGTCCTGCTGAAAGGCTGCGACGTGCGTGGTGTCTTCTGGGGTGATTGGGTCAAGCGCAATCCTGAACGACATCGCGCGAACATGGAACAGATACTTGGCTGGATAGCCGAAGGCCGCCTGGCGCCACGCATCCACGGCACATTCAAATTACCCCAGATTGCACAGGCGATCGGAATCTTGGATCGGCGGGCCGCAGTGGGCAAAGTCGTGCTGACATTTTGACCCGGTACGAAATACGACATTGACGAGACACTAAAATCAGTATTTTGGAACGTAAGTACATAATCGTACGAAAAACAATTAAAGTTAATTCTTATCGCGTTGAGCGCTTCCTGCAGCGGCGACTGGCGGCAATTGCAAGGCGCGAGTAACGCGATGACGGTGCAAGAACGAAACGCATCCCTGACCCTACCCAACAAAGGTTGGTAAGGCCCAGAATCCTGGCACTGTGTCACCTCGTGTAGCTCGAAAGGCTTCACGCAAAATAGAAATCGAAAATTCCCTGAGCGATTGATCATGAAACTCGACAATTCAATCTCAGCCGTCGTGACTGGTGGCGCTTCGGGCCTTGGCGGTGCATGCGTGCGGCAGCTCGCCGCACAAGGCGTCCGCATTTCGATTTTCGATTTAAATGAAGAGTTGGGCACCGCGATTGCTGGTGAAGTAGGCGGCGCATTCTTCAAGACCGATGTTACAGACGAAGCCAACGTCGCAGCATCCCTGGCAGCCGCGAGAGCGCGTTTCGGACAGGAGCGCATACTTGTCAACTGCGCTGGCATTGTCATCGGGAAACGCAGTGTCCGCCGCGACAAGGAAACCTCAGCAGTGGTTGCGCACGACCTAGCCTCCTTCCGCAAGGTCATTGATGTCAACCTGATCGGCACCTTCGTGATGTCCACGCGCTCGGCAGCGGGCATGATGGAGGTGGAGCCACTTTCTCCCGACAACGAGCGTGGCGTGATTGTTTCGACATCCTCTGTTGCCGCTGAAGACGGACAGATGGGGCAGATCGCCTACGCGGCATCGAAAGGCGCCGTGCTATCGATGACATTGCCGCTTGCACGCGATCTTGCGCGGGAAGGGATCCGCGCCGTGGCAATAATGCCGGGCCTGTTCAGCACACCCATGTTCGATACCCTGACGGACGAAGCCAAGGCTTCGTTGGCCGCTCAGGTGCCTTTCCCAAGCCGTCTCGGCGATCCCGAAGAATACGGGCAACTGGTGGTGCAAGTCGTGCAGAATACCATGCTGAACGGCTGCGGCATCCGTCTGGACGGCGCCCTTCGTCTTGCTCCGCGATAGTGATTTTCCAGAATGGCAACACAATCCAGCCAATTATGATTGGCCTTGAAGGGCTATTGAGGGATATGGCTAGACAAGCATGTTCAGCCGAAGTGCACGCGGTTCGGCGTGAGAAACATGCTCCAGATAAAACAAATTATATCGCGTGCGCGAGGCCATCTGGCGTCAGCAGGCTTTGAACAACGATAGAAGCGATCAGCCAGCCAATATTGCCCGGTAGCTTCGAAGTACGAATAGTGTGTGGAGTAGCGTTGTGGGGCGCCGTTTAAGTGAGTTGGCTCGCATGAGACCTGGTGCCCTGGAGGGCCTGGTCATCTATGCCGCGTGCCTGGCGCTTATGCTTGCGGTAGCAGGGCTTCTCGCCAACTATGCTGCAAACTCTGCGATACAGGCGGCCGATACAGAGTTGGCGCTTGAACGGGCACAAGCCGAGAGGAATCCGCCGCGTGTGAGCGGTTCGATCACCGGGCTATGGATGAAAAACCAACCCGTTGTCGTCGATACAAAGCCCTTCACACACGATCGCGTTGCGCCTGGATTTTTGGAGAAGGTAGACCCTGAAGATATAGCCACGCTGAAGGCGCAGGTTTCAGAGCGCGTTGTGTCAGACGATCCACGTCTGTGGCAAACAACCGGGGCAGCACCGACCTACAAAACAATGTGCGTTCGGTTGTGTGACGGTGCCTATTTCCCAGTGAGCTTTTCCACCACGCGCGAACACTTCGTCCGCGATGAAGCTATTTGCGCGTCAAGATGCGGCGCACCCTCCCGCTTGTTCGTGTTTCGCAATCCCGGTGCAACACCTGAAATGATGCGCGATATGAGCGGACGCTCCTATGTGGCGCTGCCGACGGCGTTTCAGTTCCGGCGCGGCATGGTTGAGGGCTGTTCATGTCAGGCACAACCTTGGCAGACTACCTCCCGCCAGCGTCACCAGTTGTACGCGCTTGAACAACAACGTGCAGAGGGCAAGACCGTCAACCTCTCCGAATTGCAATCATTGCGCAAGCGGTACGGTACGGCCGGCTACATTGCCAGGCTTCCCGCTGTGTCAGCCACGATTGTCGCCCGCCAAACACCTGAAAACCTCGCGACCGCAGCGCTGGTGGTTCCCAAAGAGCCCTTCGCTGACCACGCCAATGCGCGACCCGCCGAACTACTGGCAGCTATCGAACCCTCCAGGAGTGTCACGGCTTTTCCCCTTGTGCCACCTCTGCCTGTTCAACGGATGCGCGAGTTGGCTGACGCCACAGCGGCTACAAATGATGCTGATATGAAATCGGCTCTCTCGGTCCGGAACCGATCGAAGAAGCGGTTGCAAAAACAACTCGCTTTGGCGGAGCAACAGCAACTGCAAAATCAATATTTCACGCGCGTGGTGGAAAAGCAGATCTGGGGAATTGGCCGCAATGCCTACGGCCGACCGCGTGGCGACAGTGCTTACGCCGCCTTCGCGCGCAATTTTTACTGAATCAAAACGTCGCAACTACAACTGTCATGATTGCGGCTTGGCGCTTCAACATCATCAAAGCCATACACATTAAACTGAACCCGTCTTCAGACTTTATTTGCTTGGTTCGAGGCAAAGTGCCTGCAAGCCCCGCGCGGGCGGGCCCAACCGGCCTGCCAATGCCCGCATGATCTTCGACCGGGGCACGGTCTTGGGTAAGCAGGCGCGTCAATGAACTTATTACGAGTTATTTGGCTCACGGCGATCATCGCCACTGCCGCTTCAGCACCAGCCACTGCCCAATCATTTTTCGAAAGCTTGTTCGGCCTGGGATCGAAACCAGCAGACTTGCCCCCGCCCATGCCGAGCTACCGCGCGCCGCTGCATGTTCCACAGCGCTCAAGCGATGATGCCCGCCGCAATGAACCGGCAAGATCAAGCTCGCTTCAGGTGCGAACCATGTGCGTGAGAATGTGCGACGGTTATTATTTTCCACTTTCAAACAAGATCAGCGTGCGCAATTTATCAGCCGAATCCGCACGCTGCAAAGCCTCGTGCAGCAGCGACGCGCGCCTGTACTACACCGCAAGCAAAGACCCTGAGCCAGCGTCGATGGTTGACCTCACCGGTCGCCGGTATGACGCCATGGAGAAAGCGTACACATATCGCAAGGCGCTCGTTCCTGGCTGCACATGCAAGCCAGCGCCGTGGTCATCAGTTGCCCGCCAGCGCCACGCGAACTATGCACTTGAAAAATCGCGGATTGAGACCGCCGCTACAGATTCAGTGGAGACACAGACGCCAGCTTCTGAAGCGGAACCTGACTCCGGCAACCAGGATCAAGACACCGGGCAGCAAGAAACAAACCTGGCATCAATAGTCCCGAGCGCATCTGAAAATGCAGCACAAGCTCGGCCGCGCATCGCCAACCAACAGCCCGAACGCCGCTCGCAGCAATTGCGCCGCCAGCAAAAAAGATCTGTCACGCGCGCTTCAAAGCCGAGGCCTCGGCGTTACTCGCGTGCCGCGCCAGAGCCGTCATTTGGAAACTTTTTTGGTTTGGGCGGAAAAAGCCAAGTCTGGCCCGGTGACGCCAGATAATGCCTCAAGGCATTTCAGCCCCAGATGGAACCATTCTGCCGGTTACCACGCGCTGCCACCGTCTCCCTCGCCATAATCGTAAGCCTCCCACGCCGCGCCCGACAGGGGATATGCGTCCTCCACAACATAAGGCCCACCTCCAACCACAGGTCGCGCCGAAAACAGCACAAAACGGCTGACAATGAACGGCACACTGGCAAACCGGCCATGCCGTGTCAGAAAACGCGTCAAGGCGTCTAGGCGGGGCTTGTTCAGCCGCGCAATCGTCACATGCGGTTTGAATGCACGTCCATCTGGCTTCAGCCCGGCTGATCGCGCCGCGCGCTCGCACGCCCGCGCTAAACCTGAAAGCGCTTCGTTGTCAGCAATCCCCGCCCACAGCGTGCGCGGATCCTTGCTACCGAACGTGCCAAGCCCTTCCAGACGCATCTCAAAGGCTTGCGCATCAATACCGTCAAGGAAACCAGCCAATTCGCGTGTCTGACTGTTGTCGATATCGCCGATGAAACGAAGTGTCAGGTGCAGGTTGTCATTGTCGATCCATCTGACGCCCGGCAACGGTCTTTCAAGATCGGAGATAAGATCGCGGACATCTTCAGGCAGTTCGATACCGACAAACAAACGAGGCATTGCAATAGACCTCCGTTGCGAGGCCGAATGAGGCGCCAGTAATGTGACGCGAGTAAAATACGCCAATCAGTAACTTAAAGCGATTCAATGGACGTGATGTATTAATTCTCCTTCATAAATAGGGCGCACTAGCTTTTGCGGTTAGACCCCGCCCTCGCGATCAACTCTTCGACTTTCGGCAAGATCCGCTGGACGATCTCGGCAATACCGCGCGAGTTTGGATGCAGCCCATCGTCAAGGTTGTACTTCGGATCGATGGCGACACCTTCAAGGAAAAATGGATAAAGGATGGCATTGTGTTTGGCCGCAAGCTCGCCAAATATCGCCTCAAACTTGTCGCGGTAGTCCGCCCCCCAGTTTTCCGGCGCTCGCATGCCTGCCAGCAGCACCGGTAGCCCCTTTCCTGTGAGGTTGCTCAGGATCTTATCAAGATTTTCACGCGTCTGTTCCGGAGGTTGTCCGCGCAACGCGTCATTGGCGCCAAGCTCGACGATTACGGCATCGGCATCCTCGCCCACGGCCCAATCCAGGCGCGCCAGCCCCGCAGCCGTCGTATCGCCCGAAACACCCGCGTTGACGACTTCCACGCGATGACCGCGCGCGGCAAGTGCAGTTTGCAGGATATCCGGAAACGCTTGACCAGGATTGAGCCCATAACCGGCCGTCAAACTGTCGCCAAATGCAACAATCCGGATCGGCACACCGCCAACGGCTTTCTCGCCAGCATGGGCGGTGGGCAGGTAATGGAACATCATAAACAATAAGGCTAGGTTGATCAGGGCGCCATGCGTCACCATTTGGCAGATCACGCCGCGAGTGCCGGGCCAGCTGCTCAGGGCCCAGTCCTGCCAGCAATGAGCCCTGTTGTTATTGGGTCTGTATCCTAGGTGTGAAGTCTTCATGTTTCGGCCTTACGCGCGGTGTTTGTGTGTACCAGCAAGAGTTCTGAAAACTCAGTTGGCTTGATGCGCAGTTAGGAATATCGACAGTCTGCCGCAAGCCTGAAAATGACCATGTGATGATTTGGGCCCGCAATCGGGCCGTTACGATGGCAACGAAGCGAGCCTGATCTTGGAAGCAACAAACGTTCACATTCAAACGAACGCGCAAGCCGCACGCCCCGCACCTATTATTGATGTCCGCAACGTGGAACTGACGTTGACCAGCCGTGCCGGTGCCGTGGAAATTCTTCGCGATGTCGCGCTGACAGTGTCACCGGGACAGTCCGTAGCAATTGTTGGTCCATCTGGGTCTGGCAAAACCTCGCTTCTCATGGTGCTCGCCGGTCTGGAGCGTGCAACCAAAGGTCAGGTCAACATCGCTGGCGATGATTTCGCCACGATGAGCGAGGACGAACTGGCTTTGGCGCGCGGCCGCGACATCGGCATCGTCTTCCAGTCGTTTCATCTCGTCCCAACCATGACCGCACTGGAAAATGTCGCGCTTCCGTTGGAATTTGCAGGCAACACCGATGCATTTGCTGTGGCGCGTGACCTCTTGCGAGAAGTTGGCCTGGCGGAGCGCGCCGAGCACTTTCCCGCGGAACTATCCGGTGGCGAACAGCAGCGCGTCGCTTTGGCGCGTGCTCTGGCAGGACGTCCGCGTCTGCTTCTCGCCGATGAACCAACGGGTAATCTGGATGGCCGAACGGGCAGTCAAGTGATTGAATTGTTGTTTGACCTGCACCAGCGGCACGGTGCAACGCTTGTGCTGATCACGCATGACGACAGTCTTGCTGCAAAGTGTGAGCGTATTATTCGCATGGCTGATGGCCGCATTGTCGCCGACGAACGAGTGAATACGGGAGCGCGCGCAGAACAAGCCACGGTGGCGCGATGACGGACATCGCCAGCACCGCAGGCAGCCCAGGAGAACGTATAGGCCGCAGCAATAGCCACGGTCTGGCGCCACGTCGTCTATTGTCGATGGCACTGCGCGAGATGCGCGGCGGGCTTTCGGGATTTTATGTTTTCATCGCCTGTCTGGCGCTGGGTGTCATGGTCATTACAGCGGTTGGAGCGCTATCTGACGCGTTAACGGCGGGGCTGGCACGTCAGGGCCGGATAATCCTGGGCGGCGATGCGACGATATCGCGAGCCCACATGCGAGCAAACGAAAAGGAGCGCGCATGGCTCGATGCCCGTGGACATGTCAGCGAAGCCGCAACGCTGCGCACCATGGCCCGCACAAACGACGGCAATGAGCAGGCACTCGTCGAATTGAAGGGCGTGGACAACGCCTATCCGCTGGTCGGTCGCGTGCACCTGCAGGAGGGTGGTACGCTTGCCGAAGCACTGCGCAAACGCGACGATGGCCCACCACCTGCTGTTGTCAGCCCCATCCTCTTGGAGCGTCTGGGCATAAAGATTGGCGACACATTCCGGCTTGGCGATATTGAGGTCACTGCCGCTGCGGCCGTCCTGTCTGAGCCTGATAGCTTGTCTGACCGGCTGACATTCGGGCCGCGCATTTTCCTTGCAATGGAAGCTCTGGAGGCTACGGGGCTCGTCAAGCCTGGTGCGCTGGTAAACTGGCGATATGCATTGCTGTTTGGCCACGACGATGGTCGAACCGATGATGGTGACGAAAACTCCAACGCTGCAGCCGCCGGAACGGCCTCAACCCTCGACGGCTTTACCGCAGCGGTAAAGCGCGACTTGCCCGAAGCTGGCTTTTCCGCGCGAGACCATCGCGATCCACGCCCGCGCGTTCGCCGCACGCTCGAACGCCTGCAGCAGTTTTTGACGTTGATCGGCCTTACAGCACTGTTGATCGGCGGAGTGGGCGTTGCCAATGCGGTGCAGTCCTTTGTCGATCGTCGCCGCAAGGTCATCGCAACGATGAAAAGCCTTGGCGCACCACAACAGCTGATCTTCAGGCTTTTTCTGCTTCAGATTGCCTTGGTCGCGGGCATTGGAATAGCGATAGGCCTTGCCCTGGGCCTTATCGTGCCAATCTCGTTACATGCGCTCTATGCAAATGTGCTTCCCTTCGAAACGAGCCTGACAATCACCTGGACAAGCGTCACCGCCTCCGCGGTTTATGGGCTCTTGGTTGCGCTGCTTTTCGCTCTGTGGCCACTTGGTCAGGCCGAACTGGTCCCGCCTGCGGTTCTATTCCGAGATGCCGTTTCAGAGCGCCGGACATGGCCACGCCCTCGATTAATGGCTTTGATGGCAGGCATCGCGGGAACCCTCGTCTTGTTCGTTGTCTTGACGTCGGATTCGCAACGCATCGCCCTTTATTTCGTTGGCGGTCTGGTGCTTGTGTTTGCAGCGTTCTGGATGCTGGGTGGCGCCGTCACGTGGCTCGCACGCCGTGCCCCGCGTCCCGCCATGCCGGAACTGGCGGTGGCACTTGCCAACCTCGGCGCACCAGGAGGGCTTACCCGTTCTGTTGTGCTGTCGCTCGGTGCCGGACTGTCGCTTCTGGTGGCCGTTAGCTTGGCCGATGCCGCACTCGTCAAAGAGATCTCAGACCGCCTTCCAGACAATTCACCTAACTACTTCCTGCTGGACATCCAGAAAGACGATTACGACACCGTTGCCGGGATAATCCAGAAATCTGCGCCCGAGGCTAAACTCGCCAAGGCGCCTATGTTACGTGGCCGAATTATCTCCCTGGCTGGTCGCCCGGTTGAGACGATCAAGGCGCCACCTGAAGCCGAATGGGTGTTGCGCGGCGATCGTGGCCTCACATATGCGGATGAAGTTCCCGAAGGCTCCACGGTTGTTTCTGGCAAATGGTGGGGCAAGGATTATGCCGGCGAACCGCTTGTATCCTTCGAAACGGAACTGGCAGGACAACT
>JBKEAX010000149.1:0-11274 GCA_047972825.1 Hyphomicrobiaceae bacterium
AAAAGGATGATGCAGCCAGCGGATGCGTAGGTGAACCCGATCCCACCAACCCACTCGGTCAATATCGCGAAGGCGACTGCCACAAGCATGACGATGCCGGCAATTTGGTTGGTCATGTCGAGGAGCCTGGTGGGGGTGGCGTATGATTGGGTCTTAGAACAGGTTCAACCTAGAGTCCGGCCTCAATACCAATAGGTCCAAGACAGCCCGGGCTTGCCCGCCTGGTGCGCTGCGCTCGTTTGAATATGCCCTGGGCTGTTGTTGGGGGAATGCCGTGGTTTCGAACGCCATAAGGTGCTGGTCGGGAAAAAATGGCAATCCGTTCGGGAATGACACGCCTTTGCCAATAGTGTACCCGGACGGCGCTGGATAAACAGTTCGACCGTGAGAGGCTTTCGTGAAGGTAAAGTTACTGTTCGTGGCCGCAATGGCTCTAGTTGCGCAGCCAGCGATGGCGGATCAATGTACTGACGCAGTCAATGCAGCGTTCACGAAACTACGCAAGTCGGATGCATTTCGCATGGAGACCCGCATCACCAACGCACAAGGTGAACTTGGCGTGCAAACCGACTACGTGCCGCCTGATCGAATGCATCAGCGCGTCGACAGCGGTACTGCGGCAGGGATTGTTGAATTAATCGTAATCGGAAAACGCGCCTGGAGTAATCAAGGCAAACAGGGCTGGGCCGAACTGCCGGAGAAGTTCGCCTCGACCGTCGTCGCTCAAATGCACCAGACGATTGCCGATCGTAAGGACGACGGCATGACGTATAGTTGCCTTGGCGAGCAGGAGTTGGAAGGCAAGCGTTATGAAGCCTATCAAGCGAAGCTGCCAGCCGCGCCGGGTGCTGATACATCCAATATTCAGACCGTATATATTGACAAGGTGACCAAGGTGCCTGCACGTAACATCGTCACCCCGGCCGCAGCTACGGCGAAACGGCTGTTCGATGGACGTTTTACGTTGCTTGCCAACCGGCAGATAGAACAGCCTGTTCAGGACACGCGCTGAGATCATTCAAGCAAGTATTCAATCCAGTACGCGGAATCGATATGGCAATGTCGGCCTTACTACCGCGGACCGCAGCAATCGCCGCAGGCATCATAGCTTGATCTCGGGCACGCCGTCGGAGGGCGGCACTTGCCCCTCGTCAAGGCAGGGCCGAGCCTGAGCCTGGCAGCGCGTTTGACCGTCGGGTAGCTTTTCGCACTTCATGGATTTCGAGGTGGCATGTGACCACCGGTGAAAACCCTTTCCAAGTGCACCAGCACGCGACGACCACCAGGTGATGGCCTTTTCCTCAGCTTCAGGTGGGGTTGCAGCCTTGGCCCAGCCTCCGGTCACCAGGCTGGCACAGTAGGGTTTCGCCTGAGCTGGTCCGATGAGCAAACCCAAAGCCGCGACGGCTGCAGTAACCAAAGCTACATAAGGATATCTGATGATATCCATCGCGAAATATGGCTTGCTATGATCGTGGTGAAATCTCATATTGAACCTCAGGAAGCAAGCGCCCAATGCTATTGGAGGAATTCATGAAAGTTTGGACGAAGCCGCAAGTGACAGAGCAGGAAGTGGGTCTTGAGGTTACGAGTTACCTCCCCGCCGATATCGACATCATCTGATCTGATGATTGCACTTGTAGAATGATGAAGGCGGCGGGCGAAACCCGCCGCCGTTTTTTTGTTCTTAGCGCTTGTGCCGTACCGATGGGAGGTATTGTAGCGCAACCCGCATCAGCTCAGGCAGTGAGTGCACTCCAATCTTGTTTTTTATCTGCGATGTGGAATTTGCGATCGTTTTGTAGCTGACGCCTATTTCTTCGGCGATCGCACCATATGACTTACCCTCGGCAACGAGAGACAGGATTTGCAATTCTCTCAATGTCATAGTTGCAAGAGGGTTGGTCGATCCCCGAGACTTGGAAAATACCACTTCGGATGCAAGTTCGTGGCTGATGTAGGCGCCTCCTTCCCGCACCTTATTGAATGCGGTCAGGAACTCGTCGGACCAGGTATCTTTCAGAACATAGCCATTTGCCCCTGCCTCTAATGCGTGGTTCACTACAATTGGATCATTGTGCATGCTGAACACCAATATCGGCACCTTCCGATCATTGAGTCGTAGGCGGCGAATGAAAGTTAGTCCATCAAGCACGCCCGATTTCAGCGAAAGATCGATGATGATCATTTCAGGGTTGTGCGCGCGGTAGAGGCGGATGCCGGTTGCAAGGCTTGAACTTTCGAGAACCGTGTCGATCCCCGCATCCTCTAGGATCCGCTTGCAGCCCTGTAGTACAATTGGGTGGTCGTCGATAACCAGAACCGTGCTCATCCAGTGATTTCCATTATTTAACCTGCGCTCTCGGCGAACTGTTGTGCGTTTGGCAGCGGGATCTTTACCGCAACGATCGTGCCCGATGGCCAGTTGGAGCCGACATCGAACTCGCCTTCCACAGCACGGACGCGCTCCCTCATGGTCGCAAGCCCGAAACCGCTGGGCGAGTAGCGTTTTATGCCTGAGCCGTTGTCGAGGATGCGTAATCGAAGATTGGCAGCACTGGTTTGGTTATCGTCCTGCATACGCGGTCCTTCATGAAGAAGTTGCACGAGCACGCTGCTTGGAGCCGCATGCCGCAGGGCGTTTGTCATGGCTTCCTGGATACAACGGTAGATCGTGATGTCGATCTCTTCGCCATAGCCGCGCTCAAGGTTTGAGAAGATTGTCGCAAAGGTGACTTCAGGCTGCTTGCGCTGAAATTCGTTAACAAGGTCTTCGAGTAGACCCTTGAGTGTCACCTTTCCAAGTGCGGCCGGGCGTAGCCTCTTCAAGACCTGACGGTTGGTGGCCTTGAGCCGGTCGCAGTTTGTTTCGATCTCTCTTACTCTGGAACCGACACCGGCCCGAACATCCGCGGGAACATCGCATACCACCTTCTCGATGGACTGCGCGTTCACCATTATGCCGAAGAGGCAGGGGCCAATCTCATCGTGTAGATCGCTTGCGATCTGCTTGCGTTCGAACTCCTGTACGGCAATGAGATTACGGCACAACCGTCCATTCTCATCACAAACATTCTGGAGGTTGGATGCAAGTCTATTGAAATGCGTGACGAAACGGCTCAATTCTCTCGCCCGCGCAGTTTGCACGCGAACGGTGAGATCACCCTGTTCCAGCGTCTCAAGCCCATGGCTCAGTTCATCCAGCGGCCAGAGTATATGGTGCAGAATGAAATAAAGACTTAGCAGCAGCGTTGCGCTCGAAGCCAGCCAGAGCAGAACCAGAAAGCGGAACTCACTCCAGATCTCGTAGATTTCATCTGCGGGCTCACCATGGACGATAAATGTAGCGAGTTTGCTTCCCGAATTGCTGATCACATCCAGCGATCCCGAGACGCTGTCAGTTCTAATGAGGCTTATGAACCAGCCCGGAACCTTTGGTGACGTGGTTTCCGCAGTCTCGACAAAATCAGCGAACGCGCTTTTTGAAATTTCCGTAGAGGTGCCTCCATCCGCCTGTACAACCTCAATTCTTACGTGTCTCAGGGATTTTAACTCCGCTGCAACCGACCCCAGTCTGGTGCGCAGATCAGTTTCCGACTCAACGTTCCTTGTGACCTCACTGATAAGACTCAATGCCAGGGCCACCGGTGCTGCCATCTCGGCATCAGCCCTATTCCTGGCGTCGACAAGCTTCAGTGAGGCCGCGATAATCGAAACAACAACGGTAAGCATTGCAAATACAAAAAGTACCTGCGTTCGTACAGACAGGCCGTACCATGCCGCATTGAGCTTGCGCATCGAACCTTGGCTTGCCGGGACAGACGGTCCATGTGCCAGAATTGAAGCTTGTGTCATTTTCGCGATCCATAGCGCGTCTTGAGCCTTTGGAGAGCGGCATTGGTATCGAGGCCAGAGCTGCGCATATTGAAGTAGTGCTGGCTTATCGCGCCGAAACCTTCTGTCTGCCCAGCTTCGCCGACCACATTCGTGAGCTGCCCTATGAGCTGCACGGCAGATTCCTGTTTATCTGTTTCTGAGAGCATTGATTCCAGCTGGGCTGCTCGATTAGCGATCATGCGAGGACTTTCGCGGAAACGGTGCGCGGCAGCCTGGAGGCTTGCGCGCACGATGGGCAGACGAGGATGGTTGGGCGCAACATCGACGTTGGCCTCGCGGCTTACGAGCCAGACTTCTGGTTCGACCTCATCGGTTACCTCAAGCCATTTCGTCTCGCTCCATTGGTGGGTTGTGTCCACGGCTTGCCCTGTTTGGTCACCAGGATCTTCCGAGCAGGACGTTAGGAGGAGCAGAAATAGGATTACGACAGAAGCTGAGGCGGAAAATCGTCGAGTTTGCATCAGCCCTCCCATTCGCTGCGACCGTGTGTAACAGTGTTACAAAAGTCGCCCGAAAGCGAAAGGAAGAAGAAATTGCAAAGAGTTCCCGATTGTTTTTGCCAAGAGGACTAAAGACGCAATTGTCGCAGCCACTTACGATCGCCCCGTGTCCGTTGGCCAAAGGCTCCAAAAGACCGGAATTCTTTGCCTTCGCATGCACTTGTGGGCTCTACCTAGGCGCAGCCTATCGGATTGGTTCTCTTCGCTGAACCCGAGCCCGCCCACCAGAGGTACGAACCACACAGTCCGCCAGCATTAAGCTTGTGGAAACGGGTATTCGTGACCTCAGTTCAGGGACGAAACACGAGGCTTCCAATATGAGAAAGCTAACCACGAAGGCGCTTTCAGTGTCTGCTTCGGCATTTGCACTGGCGGTTGCTGCACCGGCATTCATCAGCAGTGCCCAGGCTAACGACAAACTTGTCGAGCTCTCCAAGAGCAAAGAAGCTTGGGTAATGCCTGGCAAGAACTACAGCTCGCAAAACTACGTCGAGAGCACCCAGATCAACGACGCGAACGTCAAGGACCTTCGTATGGCTTGGTCATTCTCGACCGGCCTTCTTCACGGCCATGAGGGCACCCCCCTCGTCGTGGACAACATCATGTACGTCCACTCCTCCTACCCCAACAACACCTACGCACTTGATCTCAACGATCCTGGGCACATTCTCTGGCAGCACAAGCCGAAGCAGGATCCCGCGGCGCGTTCAGTTGCATGCTGTGACCTTGTCAACCGCGGTCTTGCCTACTGGCCTGGTGACGACAAGACACCAGCGCTGATCGTTAAGACGCAGCTCGATGGCCACGTGGTGACACTGAACGCCAAGACTGGCGAAGAGTACTGGAAGATCGAGCATCAGGACATCAAGGTTGGCCAGACGCTGACCCAGGCGCCCTACGTGATCAAGGATCTGGTTATCGTCGGTTCGTCCGGTGCTGAATTGGGTGTTCGTGGTCTGTTGGCTGGCTACGACATTCGCACGGGTGAACAGAAGTGGAAGTGGTACGCAACGGGTCCCGATGACGAAATCGGCCTTGCTGGCGACTTCAACAACGCCAATCCGCACTACGGCCAGAAGGGTCTTGGCACGGGAACCTGGGAAGGTGACGCGTGGAAGATCGGTGGCGGCACCAACTGGGGCTGGTATGCTTACGACCCCGACACCAACCTCTTCCATTATGGTTCTGGTAATCCGGCACCCTGGAACGAGACCATGCGTCCGGGTGACAACAAGTGGACGATGACAATCTGGGGTCGCGACGCCGACACCGGGCTTGCAAAGTTCGGCTACCAGAAGACGCCTCACGATGAGTGGGACTATGCCGGCGTCAACGTCATGATGCTCTCCGAGCAGAAGGACAAGTCGGGCAAGATGCGTAAACTGCTCACGCATCCCGATCGTAACGGTATCGTCTACACGCTCGACCGCGAGAACGGCGATCTGATCTCTGCGAACAAGCTCGACGACACGGTGAACTGGGTCAAGACGGTTGATCTCAAGACCGGCCTGCCAGTTCGTGACCCTGAGTTTGGCACCCGCATGGATCATCGCGCCAAGGAAATCTGTCCTTCGGCCATGGGTTATCATAACCAGGGCCACGACAGCTACGATCCCAAGCGCGAGCTGTTCTACATGGGCATCAACCACATCTGCATGGACTGGGAACCATTCATGTTGCCCTACCGTGCCGGTCAGTTCTTCGTCGGCGCCACGCTGTGGATGTATCCCGGTCCGAAGGGTGATCGCCAAGGCTATGAAGGTCTCGGCCAGGTCAAGGCCTACAACGCTGTTACTGGCGAGTATAAGTGGGAGACGATGGAGCGCTTCTCGGTCTGGGGCGGAACGCTCGCGACTGCTGGCAACGTTGTTTTCTACGGTACGCTCGACGGTTTCCTGAAGGCACGCCACTCGGACACAGGTGAGCTGCTGTGGAAGGCGAAGCTACCCTCTGGCTCTATCGGCCACCCAATGTCGTTCGAGCATAACGGCACGCAGTACGTAGCGATTATGTACGGTGTTGGCGGCTGGCCGGGCGTTGGCTTGGTGTTCGACCTTCAGGATCCGACTGCTGGCCTTGGTGCTGTGGGTGCATTCAAGAACCTCCAGAACTACACCCAGATGGGCGGTGGCGTGATGGTATTCTCGCTCAACGGTAAGAGCCCATACGACGACCTTAGCGTCGGCGAATGGAAGGGTGGCAAGGGCTGATCGTAAGCCCTGCCGGGAAGCCTGTTCGAGGAAAGAACGTACGGCCGAAAATTCCGGCTTGAGATCTTTCCTCGAAGCCAGCAGCCCCCGATTTCATGACAAAAAGGGAAGGGTGCAGTCCGTCTGCACCCTCCACTTGGCGGGCCGAACACCAGGCTGGCCCAGCCCGTTATCGATCATCGGCCGGTACGATTTGGCAAGCGTGGACGACGGCCGCAAAAGCGAAAAAGAGAGGAAGCGTTCATGTCATTGGATTCGAAAGCACGCGCCTTGATAGCGCATCGAACAAGAAAGCCAATCGCAGTGGCACTCGCCGCTGGCTTGTTGATTAGCGGTTCGCTGGCAGTAGCTGCCGAGGAAAAAGCGGATCAGCAGGCGGTTGACCCGTCCATTTTGCGAATTTGTGCCGCAGCCAATGAGCACCCCTATTCGACCAGGGACGGCAAGGGCTTCGAGAACAAGATTGCAGAGGTGATCGCTGCAGCCATGGGGAGGACGCCAGTGTATGCATGGCACAACAAGCCTGCCATCTACCTGGTGCGGGACAAGCTCAACATGAAGGTGTGCGACGTCGTACTAGGCGTCGATACCAGCGATGAGCGCCTCACGACGACGAAGCCCTACTACCGCGCGCCGTATGTTTTTGTGGAGCGCAAGGATTCCAAGCTGTCGATTGACGGTTGGGGAAGCCCGGATCTGGTAAAGGCGAACAAGATCGGTTTCACACCCGGCTCTCCGGCTCAGGTCATGCTTACCAAGCTCGACCTTTATTCCGTTCACTTCAACTACGTTGCCTCACTAACCAACTTCAAGAGCAGGCGCAACCAGTACACGCGCATTGATCCGGTGCGTCTGGTAGGTGAAGTGGCCGATGGAACCGCGGACCTGTCAATCGCATTCGCGCCGGAGGTTGCGCGTTATGTGAAAGGCAACCCGGCTCTCAAGATGGTGGTTATCCCTGACGATAACGTGCGCATCGATGGTGAGAAAGTACCGCATCACTTCGACCAGTCGATTGGCGTTCGCAAGGGTGAGGATAAGCTTGCTGCCGCCCTGAATGAAGCGATTGAAAAAGCCCAGCCACAAATCCAGCAGATCCTCAAGGATGAAGGCATACCGCTTCTCAAGCCCGGCACACGGTCGTGACAATCGACAATCTTGTTGATGCCAGCTGTAGCAGGCTGGCGGAGACGATAAGCCCAAACCACCCGATCAAACAGCAAGACAAGTAGAACATGAAAAGTAGATCAACCATCCGGCTTGCGGTCATGCTTGCAGCGCTCGTCACGTGCGTTGGCGGCCTCACCGCTCAGCAGGTCTTTCGCCACACCATCACCGGCGAAGCGCTGGATCTGGCAGAGGCGCCAGAAGAGGGACGCGACACCGAAGCGGTCAAGGAGTTCCTTGCTACTGGCGTGAACCTTTACATCGAGGAGAAACGATGTCTGCCCAAGGGCGAGGAGGCCTATCTCGTAGCCTGTTCTGGATGCCACGGACATCTGGGTGAAGGAAAAGTGGGGCCTGGCCTCAACGATTCCTACTGGACCTATCCAAAGAACACTTCTGACAAGGGTCTGTTCGAAACGATCTTTGGTGGTGCCCAAGGCATGATGGGGCCGCACGGCAGCCACCTAACGCTCGATGAACAACTGCTTCTCATTGCCTGGATCCGCCACCTTTATACAGGCGATGTGGAAGAAGCCGAATGGCTGACAGACGAGCAGAAGAAAGCCTTCAAGCCCTATAAGGAGCACGCCTCCGGCGAGGGCAAAGATGAAGGCGATGCATCCAAAGTCGCGGCGGCGGAAGTGGAGTGCAAGGTTTCCGCGCGCTGAGCTGATCTTGATGTAGGCAGCCACCAACGCGAGGGAGAAAACCGGCGGCTCGATCCGTCGATTGTAGAACGAAGATGGAGGAAATGTTCAATGAAGATTCTTCTCAGCGCAATTGCCGCCAGCGCGGTTGTTGCCATCAGCGCTGGCAGCGCATTCGCCTATGACGGCACGAAGTGCAAGGCACCTGGCGATTGTTGGGAGCCCAAGCCAGGCTACCCTGCTCAGATAAAGGGCAGCAAATACGATCCCAAGCACGATCCGAAGGAACTCAACAAGCAGACCGAGTCGATCAAGGCGATGGAAGAGCGTAATGCCGCACGCGTCGCCAATTTCAAAAAAACCGGTCAATGGGTCTACGACGTCAAGAAGATCAAGAACTAAAGACTTGTCTACCTCGGTGCATTGCCACGCTTGCAACACGCGCTTTGCTTCCTTCCGAGGTTGGCACGGGGTGCGGTACCGCCGCACCCCGATTTTTTTGTTTCGTAGCAAATGAAATGCATGTTGCGCAAAAGCATATAGCTATTTTGCGATAACCACATGAATGAAATCAACGACCTGAAGCGTGAGGCGAGAACCCCATGATTTGCGGCGCGCTTTAGTCGAACGTCAGAAGTTGATGCTGAATGAAGCCAGAGCGAAAGAATCCTGAGCCTGAACAATCAGCGCTTGATCTCGACGAATGGCGCCGCATGGCGCAAGACATCGAGCTTGAGGTCGGACGAGCGATTATCGGCCAGTCGCGTGTGTTGAGATTGATGACAATCGCCCTGTTTGCGCGCGGTCACGTGCTGCTCGAAGGCGACGTGGGCGTCGGCAAGACAACCATACTGCGAGCATTCTCTCACGTCATTGGCGGCGGCTTCGAGCGTGTCGAGGGCACTATCGACCTGATGCCCGCCGACATGATCTATCACACATACCTCGACCAGGATGGCAAGCCGCGCGTGGAGCCTGGTCCGGTGCTTCGCCATGGCTCGGATATCGCGGTCTTCTTTTTCAACGAGATCAATCGGGCCCGGCCACAGGTCCATTCGCTGCTGCTCCGTCTCATGGCTGAGCGAACTGTTACCGCCTTCAACAAGGAGCATCACTTCCCGAATTTGCAGGTTTTTGCAGATCGCAACCGGATCGAACGCGAGGAGACATTCGAACTCCCAGCCGCAGCGCGCGACCGTTTCTTCATGGAGATCAATGTCACGACACCATCCGACCGTGACGTTCGCCGGTCGCTGGTCTTCGACAAGCGCTTTCACGACGTTGATCATCTGATTTCGCAATTGCAGGCATCGATCATCGACTACAGCCAGCTTAACGCCGTCGCAAATGCAATTCAGGCCAACGTGACCGCCAGTGACGCGCTCGAACGGTATGTGCTGGACCTGTGGGAGGCCATCCGCTCGCCCGCTGCCTCCGGCATTCTTATGGATGGTATAGATACCAGCCGGCTTGTGCAGGCTGGCGCGAGTCCACGTGGCCTCAGCTTTCTCTTGCGCGCAGCGCGTGTGTCCGCGTGGCTCGATCACCGTGATGCTGTTCTCCCCGACGACATCCGCGATATCTTTTTCGAGACGATGGCACATCGCATCTTTCTTGAACCCGTCTACGAACTGCGCCGTGAAACTCTTCTACGACAACTCGGCGATGCCGTATTCGCCGCGGTGCCGACTCCGTCGGGAGCGTAAGAGGTGTCGGAATGGTCCAGATGCAACCACCACTTGCCGACATAGCTTATCGACTCGCATGGCGGTCGTCATCGGTCCGCTCTGGCGCCCACAAATCGCGCATTGCTGGTACAGGCGGGGTCTTTCGCGATCATGCCTCGTTGCTTGACCAGCCTGACCCACGTCGCATTGATATCCGTTTATCTGCTCGCGATCCGTTTGGGCGGGTTTTTGTCAGGCGGTTCGAGCAGCTTTCCGATGTGACCGTCGTTGCAATCATCGACATATCCGGATCAATGGGATTCAAGGGCGTTACCCGCAAACAGTTGCTTGTGGCGGATATCGTCAGCGCGCTGGCTGCTTCCGCGCGACGTATCGGTGATCCTTTTGGTGTTCTGGCATGTGGCGACATCGTGTCCGAACCCTTGAGTGCGACGCCCACACGAGCGCGACGCGGCGAAAGCGCCATGCGTGATGCCATAGCAGCCCATTCACCTTCGGCACACGGCACGCAGGGCATCCGTGAAGCTGCAGCACGCCTCGCCGGACGCAAGAAGGTTGTCTTCCTCATTTCCGATTTTCAAATGCAGTGCGACTACGTTGAGGAGATTTTTGAGCTGCTTGCATTTCACGACGTTGTGCCGATTCTTCTCAGCGACTCCGCGGAGGTGGAAAAGCTGCCGGAGTGGGGGCTGATGCAGTTACGTGACATGGAGACCGGCAAAAGCCGCCTGGTCGTAATGCGCCCTTCGCTCAAACGTGAATGGAAACGTCGCGAAAGCGAGCGCCGGGAGGAGCTGAACAAAATCGCCAGCCGTGAGGGGCGTGAGATCTTTGAGGTGCGTGACGAGATCGACTGGGACGCCTTCTCTGCATACCTGTCGCGGGGAACGCTATGACACGTCTTATCGTGCATGCTCTGGCCGCATATCTTTTCGGTTTCGCGTTGTCCTCCGCACAAGCTGCCAAGGTCTACATCGAGGAACCCCGGCCATTTGGTCATTTCATAGGTGATGTCGTCACGCGGCACGTCACAGTGGAACTGGAGCCCGGCGAAGATCGAGTTCTGCCCGCGTCGCTTCCCCGGAAGGGGCCGGTTGCCTACTGGCTGGAGCTGCGCGACATCACCGTTGATAACAAGACGGCAGAGGGTGGCAGACTTTCAATG
>JBKEAX010000203.1:0-5075 GCA_047972825.1 Hyphomicrobiaceae bacterium
GCCGTTTCGCTGGCTGCTCAAACAGAGGATGCTTTCTCTCTCGACATGGGCCTGTCTTCACCAACTGCACCAGAAAAATCAGGTGATTGCACGCGCGAACAACGGGCGTGCCGTGCTGCACCGGGCGGCGGGTCGCCGGCAAAAGCCGGCAACGAGGTGAGTGAAGAGGAAATTGCTCTGGTCGTGGCATTTCTTGAAGGGCTTGCACCCCCGGCAGGCCAGTCGCCCAACGCGAAATCTGAGCGTGGTTTTGTGCACTTCGAGTCGCTTGGCTGCCCGGCTTGCCACCGGCCGAGTTTTGAAACGCCATCGCGCCAACAAATGCCGCACCTTTCTCAAAAGACGGTTCGGTTGTTTTCCGATCTGTTGTTGCATGACATGGGACATGATCTAGCCGATGGGAGCGCGGCAGAGACAGGGCCGGTGGGAACCGCGCCAGTTGATGCGACTGCGGCGGCAACAGTGCGTGAGTGGCGAACCGCCCCGTTGTGGGGCCTTGGAACGCGGCTCAAGGAAATCGCTTCTGGCAGGATTGACGGCCTCATGCATGATGGACGTGCGCGCACGATTGCTGAGGCTGTACTCTGGCATGGAGGTGAGGCTACGGCCGCGCGGGAGCGTTACAAATCGCTTCCGGCTGCGGCGCGTTTGGAGCTTGAGGCCTTCCTTGGCAATCTTTGAAATGCGTGGGCGAGGTGGGTGCATCTGAGCACGTGTTTCAAGGCGCCAATCAAATCCTCTAGATCACGTTCACTTTTCACGGAATCGCGAACGCACTCTATTTTATTTTAGTTTGAGCATGTTCTTCACGCCGAACCGCGCACACTTCGACTGAACATGCTCTAGCCTTTCGGCGGAAACGAAAATGCTACCGGTCGCTTGCGCCTGACAAGCGGCTTGGCCGGCATCAGTCGCGCCGGCGATGATGATAGGAGACAGTTGGCAGTCCGCGCAGGATCCAGCCTGGTCCAGAGCCGGAACCGCCCGTCATGCCCTCGACCACGTTAACGGCTTGCGTAAATCCGTTGGCCTGCATGAAGCGCTGGACGTGGGCAGAGCGCGCTCCTGACGCACAGATAAAGGCAACGGGGCGGTTCTTATCTCCGCCAGTCAGGTCGAGGACATGGTCGAGGAACTCAGGGCCCGCGGCAGTGAGCGCGACCGCACCTTCGGCGAGGCCGGTTCGCATCCACTCGCCTTCAGTGCGAATGTCTATGAGGATTAGACCGTCGTTTTGCATGAATTGGTGGGCTTGTTCAGGGTGAACATGGTCTGGGATTGTGGTGGCGGTCATTAGTGATTTGACTTTTCTATGCATGGTCATTTGATGCATGTCGCACAAAAGAGTGCAGCGGTTTTGCGGTAACGGCATGCATGAAATCAAGGACTTACTGATGCTGCAAAGGAGTCAGGCCAGCTCATATCGAAACCGGGAAATGGCGAGGGTCCAAACCCTAGATCTGGCCGGTTTCCACGGGCAATCCATTTTCCTTGCCCCATTCCGCCCAGCTGCCGTCATAAACGGCAGCGTTGGTCTGGCCGAGAACGGCAAGACCAAGGCAAAGCACGGATGCGGTGACCCCGGAGCCGCACGTCGCAACTACGTGTTTTTGTGGATCGATGCCAGCATCGGCGAACACCTTGGCGATCGCTTCGGGTGATTTGATTGTTCCGTCGGTGTTGATCATCTCGCCATGATAGATGGAGACAGATCCTGGAATATGGCCGCCGCGCACGCCTTCGCGCGGCTCGGGTTCGGTGCCCGCAAAGCGCCCTGGCGAGCGGGCATCGACAATTTGTTCGGTGGGGTTGCGCAACAGCGCGCGCATGTCGTCGATATCGCGGATGAGATCGGCATTGAGGCGGGGCGTGTAATGGCGCTCTGACCGGTGCGGTGCCGGGCCGTCATCAACGGGACGATCCTCAGACTTCCATTTTTTAAGACCGCCGTTCAGTACTGCGACGTCATCGTGTCCCATCACCCGGAACGTCCACCAGGCGCGTGCCGCTGAATAAAGCCCATCAGCATCGTAGACCACGATGCGCATGCCGTCGCCTACGCCCATCTTTTTCATGCGGCTGGCAAATTTAACCGTGGAGGGCAGCATGTGGGGCAGGTCTGATTTTTCATCGACAAGTTCATCAATGTCGAAGAAGAGCGCGCCTGGAATATGCGCGTCCTGGTACTCAGACTTCGGGTCGCGGTTCATTTCGGGAAGGTGCCAGGAGGCGTCGAAAACGACGAGGTCTGGAGCGTCCAGATGTTGAGCCAGCCAATCCGTCTCAACAATCCAATTCGTGGCGCTGAAGGGCACGTGAGGTTCTCCGGTCAATTATACATTTGAGGGCGTTTGATCATAGGGGCATGGGCAAGTAGCGGTGTAAAGCATCGGCACTGTATTATAATGTTCGTGCGTAGCCGCCGTAAGCCGTATTCGTCAACTGGACTGTTGTGAGGCAAAGACTGCTGGAAGGCTGGAGGGCCCGCCAGCAAGCCAGGCAGGTACCGGTAGATCCTTGGATTTCAGGAAGTCCAGACTGAACAACTTGGACTGGTAACGGTAGCCAAGGTCGCACAGGATTGTAACGATGGTGTGCCCAGGTCCCAGATCTTTCGCCAAACGGATAGCCCCGGCAACGTTCACGCCCGATGAGGGGCCAAGGCAGAAGCCTTCGTGCGAAAGCAGGTCGAAAACCATCTGGACCGCATCGCGATCTTCAACACGGTAAGCCCGATCGACGGTCACGCCTTCAAGATTGGCAGTTATGCGGCCCTGGCCGATGCCCTCGGTGATTGACGAACCCTCGGCCGCAAGTTTCCCCGTTGTGTAATAGCTGTAGAGTGCGGCCCCTGGCGGATCGGCGATGCCGATGACGATGTCCTTGTTCTTCGCCTTGAGGCCAAGTGAAACGCCGCCAAGTGTGCCGCCCGAACCTACCGCGCAAATAAACCCGTCGACCTTGCCTTCGGTCTGGCTCCAGATTTCTTCGGCTGTCGTTTCAATATGCGACTGGCGGTTGGCGACGTTGTCAAACTGGTTTGCCCAGATGGCGCCCGCCGGCAGGCTTTTCGCCAATGTCTCAGCCAGCCGGGCCGAATACTTCACAAAGTTGTTTGGGTTTTTATAGGGGGCAGCCGGCACTTCCACGAGTTCGGCGCCAAGCAGGCGCAGAGTGTCTTTTTTCTCCTGCGATTGCGTCTCGGGAATGACAATCACGCTTTTGAAGCCCATCGCATTGGCGAGCACGGTAAGGCCGATGCCGGTATTACCGGCGGTGCCTTCGACGATGGTGCCTCCTGGCCCTAGCGATCCGTTGGCAATGGCATCATTAATGATGAACAAGGCTGCGCGATCTTTGACGGATTGGCCCGGGTTCATGAACTCGGCCTTGCCAAGGATTGTGCAGCCGGTTTCCTCGCTGGCGCGCCGGAGCTTGATCAATGGGGTGCGGCCCACGGCGTCCGCCACGCTTTCGTGAAATGGCAAAGTCTGCCCCCTCTGTGGCCGTCATTCAGATTCGGTGCCGAACCCTTACCGTTTGGAGCCGGCGCGTCGAAGGTGACGAAAACGGCGACAAACTAGCCTTGCACCGCCGGGCCTGCAAGGCCGATAACCCGTGCCAAAGCGCCTCGACACGCACGCAGTTCTCCCGGCATTGCAGAACAGGCGTATCAAATCGGGATAGTATTTAACCCACCCTTAACATCAAAGGTAGCACTATCGCCCGCATGACGATCAGGTCGTGGGAGCATTTTCTCTACGGCTGTCAAATGAGGAAAATTCCGATGATGTTTATCCGCAATGCTGGAATATCGGTGGTTGCGATTGCAATCCTGGCAACTGCGGCGGCAACCAGCGCTGTAGGTGGCGATCTGGGCCCGTATGCCGCTGGTTCGGCCAAGGATGGCTATGTGCCTTTGCCGCGCGTTCTGCAATCGCCGGGGGCAGGGCCGTGTTACGTACGCGCGGATGTCGGCTATTCCTGGTCAGCCGATCCAGGCGCGTCCTGGACGGTTTATGATGAGACATTTACCGGCGATGCGAACTCGAACGGCACCATTGATCCTGACGAAGTCAGTTATACGGCTGCTGGAAGTGGGGTTGCGAATGCCAGTCTTGAAAACACCTGGTTGGCTGAAATTGGTGCCGGTTGCGGCTCGGGTTCGCGCGGGCTCCGCGCGGAGCTTATGCTTGGGTTCCGTGGCGAGCGTGATTTTGACGGTCAGACGGCAGCCTATCAGGGCGGGTTGGTCGGCAACCCTATCGCCACCCCGGCCGTGTTGACCCAGGACAGCATCAGGGCTTCGCTTACAACCACGACGCTGATGGCCAATGCCTATTACGATTTTGGCAAGTTCGGGCGATTTGTGCCCTATCTTGGCGTGGGTCTGGGTGCGGCCTATCACGAACTCGATAACGTCTCCTTTGCTGGGGGCACTACAACTCAAGCTGGTGGCAACAACGAACTTTCGTTTGCATGGGCCCTCATGGCGGGCGTCGGTGTGCAGATCACTGACCGGGCGATCCTGGACGTGGGCTATCGCTATATCGATACCGGATCGGTTTCATCGGACAGATCTGCGGCTGGTTCAAAACTCAAGCTGGATGATCTGACGTCTCACGAAATCAAAGTCGGCTTGCGCTATCATTTTGGCAATTCATGCTGCGACACTGAGCCTGCATCCTTCAAGTAGGAGCGGCCTGGGCCCTACCGCTGGCAGCGCGCCTGAAAAAAATTGTATAACATCAAAGCCCAAACGGCAGCCGGGTTGATCTGGCTGCCGTTTTTTAGTTGGCGGCCGGCCTCACGACTGGCACGAGCCTTGCTTTGTTGACTTCCTATGCTTGCCAATACATCCAGACAAGGGGTCTGGATCCGTTTTCTCAAGGAGCGGGCTGATGTGGAAGTTCATCTTAGCCGTTGCTGTGGTGGTGGGGCTGGCCTTTGGTGGAAACTTGTCTTTGCCGTTGATCGAGGCGCCCGACATCCACTATTCGCTTATGATCCTGCCTGAAGTTCTCGTTGTTTTCGCAGTTGGGCTGTTTTTATCGTTGCGTTGAAACCGCTCGATC
>JBKEAX010000271.1:0-6527 GCA_047972825.1 Hyphomicrobiaceae bacterium
TCCAACAGCCGGATGAATGCGCTGACGCGGTTTGCGGATCTGCGACAGCAGTATTCGGCGCAACTGGGTGGAATGACACCGGAAGTGCAACAGGCCAATCTCGGCTCCAAGGGCAGCTATCACCGGCTCATTGTTGGGCCACCGGGTTCACGCGGCCAGGCAAACCGCTTGTGCAGCGAGCTGAAAGCTGCCGGTTATCCAAGCTGCTGGGTTAAATCCTACTGAGGCCTGGGTGGAACGCAGTGCCTTCATAACCGGTCTTGCTGGTCCGTATCTGAGCGATGATGAGCGCTGTTTTCTGGCGAGCGCACGTCCTGTTGGCGTGATCCTGTTTTCGCGTAACCTTGAAAGCCACGATCAGATCCGGCGCCTTGTCGATGAAGCTCGCGCGGCCATCGGTGATGAGGAAACTCTCGTACTGATCGACCAGGAGGGCGGACGGGTACAACGCCTGCGACCGCCACTAGGCCGTGAACTGCCACCAGCCGCGGCGTTCGCAACCCTTTTTACCGATGATGCAGGGCAGGCCTGCCAGGCCGCCCAAACTGTGGCGCGGCTCATGGCGCATGACCTCAAAGCGCTCGGCATCGACACCGATTGTGCGCCCGTTTGCGATTTACCCGTTGCGGGAGCGCATAAGATCATCGGAGACCGTGCTTACGGTTGTGATGTTGCCCAAGTCATTACCCTGGCTCGCTGCGTTGCTAGCGGTTTCATGGCGGGCGGTGTTTTGCCGGTTATCAAGCACATCCCAGGGCATGGCCGGGCAAGGTCTGATAGCCACCTTGAGCTGCCGGTGGTCGAGACGCAGCGGCGGACATTGGAGCAAACCGATTTCGCTACATTTCGTGCTCTGGCCGATCTTCCTGCCGCGATGACGGCTCATGTGGTTTTTTCCGATATTGACGCTGAACATCCTGCCAGTGCGTCGGCCAAGGTCACGGGGGATGTCATTCGTGGGCATATTGGGTTTGACGGGCTGCTCATGAGCGACGACTTGGGGATGAAAGCACTTTCGGGCCCGATGCGTGAGCGTGCCGCGAGCGTCATTGCGGCCGGTTCGGATGTGGCGCTTCACTGCAACGGCGATCTGGCGGAAATGCGGGACGTGGCGGCTGGCGTCCCTTCGCTCGAAGGTGTTGCTGCCCGGCGTATCGCTGCTGCTCTGGCCGTCACACGCCGCTGCGACCAATTTGACCGCGAAGCCGCTGAAAACGCACTTGATCGCGTATTGTCGCGATGGAAAGCCCGTGAATCGGTCTAAACTCTTGTGAAGTTGTCTCGTTTGACCTTTCCGGCGGCTTCATGCACGACGTTAGATCGCGTTCGCTTTCCACAGAATTGCGCCCGCGCTCTGTTTTCTTCTATTTCTCGCGGTGTTCTTCACGCCGAACCGCGTACACTTCGGCTGAACATGGTCTAGGCGCCAAACCCTAGGCATCGTCGCTCGTTTATGGTGATGGCTTTGGCTTCGGCCTTGAAACCGGCATTGTAAGCCAAATTCAAGACAACTACGGGAAGTCCGATCAGCAATGGCAAGCGCAGCCGACAGCGATACCGATACGCCGGAAGCCACGGGTGCCCGTGATCCAAATGCTGCTGGCGCCGCAGCACAGCCGCGTGACATGTGGGAAGATGCAGACGACGAGCGCGCGCCTGATGATCAGCTCATTGTCGATGTCGGTGGCTTTGAAGGCCCATTAGACCTTCTGCTTGCATTGGCCCGGACCCAGAAAGTCGATATCGCTCGTGTTTCGATTGTCGAACTTGTCGATCAATATCTGGCCTTCATCCGAGAGATGCAGAAACTGCGGCTGGAGATTGCAGCGGACTATCTCGTCATGGCAGCTTGGCTTGCGTTTCTGAAGTCACGCCTGCTTTTGCCGCGCGACGAGGAGGTGGCCGAGGAACTCACCGCTGAGGAGGCTGCGCAACGGTTGGCGTTCCGTCTCATGCGCCTTGATGCCATGCGGCGCGCGGCTGCCGATCTGATGAACAGAAAACGCCTGGGCAAGGATGTGTTCGCACGCGGCTGGCATGAACCCGTCGAGACGCTGAAGGACACGCGCTATACAGCTGAAATTGTCGACCTGTTGAAGGCCTATACCGACCGCCGCCGCCGTACCGCGAAAGTAGAACACGTCGTCAAAAGGCGCACGGTCTGGTCGATCAAGGAAGCGCGCGGCCGCCTTGAGCGCATGATTGGTGCGCGGTTGGGGCATTGGGTGCAACTCGATCTGTTTCTGGTTGAATACCTGCCTACGCCCGAGGCGCAGCGTACCGTTCTGGCATCCGCGTTTGGTGCCAGCCTTGAAATGGCGCGTGATGGTTTTGTTGAATTGCGCCAGGAAGGAGCGTTTGCACCGCTCTATGTGCGGCATCGTGAAATGGCACAGCAAAGCACGGATGAAGAAGAGGCAAACGCGGCGTCACCCGATCAAGGTTCGACGCAGGATTGAGGTATGATCTCGCCGTGTGGAATGTTGGCATGTGGTGGATGAGGGAACTGGGACTGCATTGGATGATGTCGAGTTAGAATGACGAACGACAAACCAGACATGAGAAGCAAGAAGGGGCCGCCACGACTGACATTGGTGCCCAAGGATGGCGGTGGCGATAGCTCTCGCAGTGAGCCGGCCGCTAAGACCTCCGCAACAGCATCGGACGTTTCCAATAAACCAGCGGGCATGTCTGCCATACTTGATCCCGACCATGCCGGTGCGGATAGTGCGACGGTCAACGAGCCAGCAGGGGACGGTGACAGGGCGCGTAACCTGCCGCCATATGAATTAGGCGAACCGGTGTCGGCGTTTTCCGCTCAAGACCGGAACGCAAAACTCAGGATAATCGAAGCGGTATTGTTTGCTGCACAACGGCCAATGTCGGCAGATGAACTCTCGCAAAGCCTGAGCGATGGCGATGACGTCGCAAGCCTGCTTGGCGAACTCCAGGAAAGCTATGCAGCGCGAGGCATTAATCTGACGCAGGTCGCGGGCAAGTGGGCATTTCGAACAGCTGAAGACCTATCCTATCTGCTTCAACATCATGCCCAAGATGAGCGCCGCCTTTCCAAGGCGGCACTCGAAACACTGTCAATCATCGCCTATCACCAGCCGGTGACACGTGCTGAGATCGAGGACGTGCGTGGCGTCACAACATCGAGTGGGACCATCGATATTCTGCTTGAGACGGGATGGATCCGCCCGCGCGGCCGACGGCGGGCTCCGGGACGGCCGGTGACATACGGCACTACAGAGACTTTCCTGGAGCATTTCGCGCTTGATACGATCAAGGATTTGCCGGGCCTTGCTGAATTGAAAGGTGCGGGGCTGCTTGATGCGAACCTGCCACCAGGATTTACAGTGCCTGAGCCGCAGGACATTGCCGCGCTGATGCCCGATGAATTGCCGCTTGAAGATGAAGACGAAGCCGGTGACCTTCAGGGCGCTCTCTCCTTTGAAGATGCAGATGAGGAGGAGGCGGATCTCCAATTGGAAAATGAGGACGTGATCGAATTTGAAAGCGATCCACGGCAGGCCAGCAGCGGCCAAAATTCGCCACACAATGAAGGTGGTGGAGGGAGCGCGGATCCTGGAATTAAAGGTGGAACCTCTGACGATCCAACGTCGAGAGATTAGGGTCCGAACCCAATAGCAATGAGTGGTCAAGATCGTCAGCCGAGGCGAAAGAGGCAAGCGGGCGGAGCGCAAGAATGCAACATCAGACGCAAGAGCGGCACTCGCAGAAAACCCCTCCGCCGCACGCTTCCGTCATCACTTTCGCCCGGCTGACCAGCCTGTCGCTCGACCTTCTCGTCGCGCAGATGTCTGATCCGCGGGTGGCCGAACACATGCCACTTCTGACTGAACCTTGGGACCTGGGCGTTGCCGAACGCTTCGTTGCTGCGAAGGAAGCCACCTGGCAGCGCGACGGGCTGGGGCACTGGGCGATCCTCGCCGATGGACGTTATGTTGGATGGGGCGGGTTCCAGAAGGAAGGCGATGAGTGGGATTTCGGCCTGGTCCTGCGATCAGACGCCTTCGGTCTCGGCGCGGTGATCACCCGGGCCGCTTTGGATTTTGCCCGGACCGATCCGCGCATCGCGTTCGTTACGTTTCTTTTACCACCCTCGCGTCGCAATCTCGGGGCGCTGGCCCGAATGGGCGCGGACTTCGTCGGAGACGTCGAACATGCTGGGGCGGTCTTCCGGAAGTACCGGCTTGAGACGAATTGAAGGACCGTGTGGACTCGCTCTCGAACCCCGAGAACATTCAGTGCGTCGTGCGATTTGTCCGTAGCGCTGCTGTGCGCGGCAACGCCCTTCTGCTGGCTCAACTCGTTGCTTGAGCAACGGGAGGGACTCAATGTGGTGGGGATGAGTTCTTATCGGTGATTTCGACAGCGATGAACTTTGGTCCGGGACATGCGTGGGTTGTCTTTCGCCAAACCCAATTTGTTTTTGATCCAGTCTCTGTCTCAGAATTGCTTTGTAGCGCGAACCCTGCCATCTCATAGAAGTCTTTCGCGGGGGCGTTCTTCTTGGTCGGAATAAAGCTGCCTTCAACCGACTCGATGCCGTTCACAACCAGATCGCGAATCAGAGCGCCCAAAAAAGCGTGCTCGACGCCGCGTCCGATAACACGACAACTCATGAGAAGTGTTTTGATGTTGGCGTGCGTACCTGAAATTTGAACGCAGGCGCATACCACGATCCCATGATCGCCGAACCGATCAGAAAGACGGCCGAGGACAACCTTGTGTCTACGCGGATCGGTGATCATCGTGGCCAACTCAGACTCCGACAATCTTCGTGTTGTCAGATTGAACTGATTGGTGCGCGCATGCATTTGCGCCACGCGAGGAAGCGTTGCCTGGGTCATGCCCTCGACGCATAGGTGCTGGGCGAGGCTTTCCAGATATTCGTCAAGGCTCACGCTTTCGTTCTTGAGTGCACGACCCTTGCTTTGGACCAGATACAACTCAGACCGGGTGCGATCCTCCGGCGTGAGCCGGAGCGGCCAAAGCGAAACGTCGTTGCGCAAGAATTCGATGCGAACAGCGGGATCGTCTGGTAGTTCAGGAACTCGAACTTCAGGTGCCATCCGGCGCATCGCTTCGCGTTCATGGGGGCTGTCGTCGAGAAAGACGAAGCTGTCGATGCCAACACCAAGCTCGTTCGCGAGAGAGCGGATGTTCTGTGCTTTGGGTTCCCAGTTTATACGGTAGGCGACGATGTCGTCACGGGTCAGCGCCATGCCGGGGTGATCGTCAAAAACACGCAACACGTCTTCATTATTCTTGCTTAATATCGTCAAAAGCAAACCTTGGCCCTTGAGCCGCAGGCACTCCTCTTGAAATGCCTTGAAGGCATTGCCGGGAAAATCGTCACCGCATTCCAGTCCGTGCAGACCGTCTTCCCCGTAGGTTCCTCGCCAGACGGTGTTATCGAGATCGAGTGCAAGGACCTTGGCGGGGGGCGATCTGGTCGCCGCATAGGCCTGCGCGAACGATGTGGCCAAAGCCTGCGTGCCTTCGGCCGAATAGGGAATGCGGCCGTAGAACCAAAGCTTGGCGTCCGACCTCTTTGCCGGTGCGATGTGCGCCATTGCATGGTCCGTATCAATGACGGTGATTTGATTGCAGCGGTGTGCGCTCTCCCCGAGACGGCGATTGAATTCGCGGGTGAGGAATACCGCGCCGTCGGGGTGGCAGAAATCCAAAAAACCAGCGGATGGAGAAACCGGGGATGGCAGGCTGTTAATGAGAATTCGGGTGCTGCCTTCCTGCGCAAAACGCTCCAATGCGGAGAGGAACATGCCAGTCCTCTCCTCGAAATGCCGTTGCGCTTCATCACTTGATTGGCGCCAATCCCGTTTATGAAGACCTTCGGCGTCAACCTGAATGATGATGGCATCGGGATGATCCGAACCCGGGTTCAGGAGTTCGGCAACGACTATTCCAAACCCGGCACAACTAACCTGGGCATCGTAGTGAGCTGCTGAAAATGCCGATGCAAGCGCTTTCTGTAAAATTTCGCCGGTGGAGAAACTCAACACACGCAACCGGACGCTGTGCAAGCTCATCGAAGCCGTTTGAGCGCTAATTGTCATCGAAGTTATTCCAGTTGCTATTTACGACATGACATCACCGCCGGTGACGAGGAGATTGTCGCCGGTGATGAAGTCTGCAAAGGGAGAGACCAGAAAAAGCACCGCTTTGGCGACATCGTCGGGGGTTGCCAAGCGTCGCAACGGGGTTCGTGAGATGAACATCTGACGAACCCTGTGTGGAACCTCGGACGTGAGATCGGTATCTGCCAGAGATGGTGAGATCGTGTTGACGCGAATACCCATCGGACCGAGCTCTTGTGCCAGGTTCTTGCTCATTGCGTGAAGTGCTGCTTTTGCAGCCACATACGGTAGCCAGTTGTGCGCGGTGCGTCCGAGTGCAGCAGAGCTCAGAACGTTGACAACGTTGCCCTTGCTTTTCTTCAAAGCGGGTAGCGCAGCCTGTGTGACATGAAAAAC
>JBKEAX010000324.1:0-2122 GCA_047972825.1 Hyphomicrobiaceae bacterium
TCGACATTGTCATCGAATGTACCGGCGCACCGGTCGCCGCCATCGAACATGTCCTGGAAGCCTTCAAAAACGGCAAGAACGTCATCAACGTGACGGTGGAGGCTGATGCCTTCTGCGGCCCGGCTCTGGCGGCGAAAGGAAAAGAGGCCGGTGTCATCTACAGCATGGCCTATGGCGATCAACCGGCTCTGACCTGCGAGCTTGTTGACTGGGCACGCACCTGCGGCTTTCCCGTGGTCGCAGCTGGACGTGGGCACAAATGGCTTCCCGCATTCCGCAAATCGACACCCGACACGGTCTGGGAGCACTGGGGCATAACCAAGGAACAAGCCGAGCGCGGCCGGCTCAACCCGAAAATGTTCAACTCTTTCCTCGATGGCTCCAAGCCCGCAATTGAATCATCAGCCATTGCCAACGCCGCAGGCTTGGATGTTCCCGAAGACGGGCTTCAATTTCCCGTCGGCGGTGCTGAGGATCTAGCAAACATCATGCGGCCGAAGGCTGAAGGCGGAGCGCTCGACCGCAAGGGCATGGTTGAAGTTGCATCTTCATTGACGCGGGAAGGTGATCCTGTTCCCTATGATGTCCGCCAAGGCGTTTGGGTGGTCTTTGAAGGCGATACCGATTACCTGCGCAACTGCTTCCAGGAGTACAAGGTGCTGACGGATACCACAGGCCGCTATGCGTCAATGTACAAGCGTTGGCACCTGATTGGCCTTGAATTGCCTGTGTCGGTTGCATCCGTCGGCATTCGCGGAGAGTCGACAGGTGTTGCAACCGAATTTCGCGCCGACGTTGCAGCAATCGCCAAACGCGCACTCAAATCCGGCGAAATTCTCGATGGTGAGGGCGGCTATACCGTCACCGGCGGCTTGCGCCCAGCCAAAGCCTCTCTGGCATCGGGCTACCTTCCCCTCGGGCTCGCCCATAATGTGAAGCTGAAAACCGATATTGCCGACGGCGCGGCCATCACCTGGAATGACGTGGAGATGGACGAAAACACCACGGCCTATAAGCTGCGGCGATGGATGGAGCAGCAGTTTTAGAGCATGTTCAGCCGAAGTGCATGCGGTTCGGCATGAAGAACACAGCGAGAAATAATAGAAAATAGAGCGCGTTCCCGTGAAACGTGAACGCGCTCTAAACCGCAGCCCAAACGGCGCGTGTTACTCGCGCAAGCGAACAGCCGCATCGTGCCGCGGGATCATTCCTGCGGCACCACAACACGCACGTAAATCCGTAAATCAATTCTGCCGCAGCGTCTTCATCCAGCCTAGCGTTTCATCGGTGGGTTTCGCGGATTTGTATTCCGCGCCCAACGGTGCCTCATACCCAAGATCCGCGATGACACGGAAAACGTGCCCATAAGCTATCTCTCCACGATCAGGTGGACCACGATCAGGCACGGAGGCGAATTGGATGTGGCCAATAATCGGCATCAGCTCTTCGAGCTTGTGGGTCAGATCCCCTTCCATCAGCTGCACATGGTAGCAATCGAACATGAGCTTCAAGTTGTCCGCCTCGACGTCAGCAATCAGCCGCGCGGCCTGCATCGTCGTTGTAAGAAAATAGCCCGGCGCATCGTATGAGTTGAGCGGCTCGATGACGATTGTAATGTTGTGGACTGCAGCCTGCCGGGCCGCGTAACGCAAATTGTCGATGAACGCGGCCCGCGCCTCCTCGCCCTCTCCGAATCCCGCCATGACATGAACGTTGCGCGCACGTATCGCTGCGGCATAACCTATCGCTTCATCAATGGCCGCGCGTGCTTCCGCCATACGCGATGGCAGAGCGGCAAGACCATTGTCGCCCGCTGCAACATCGCCGCGTTGCGTGTTGAGGCCCAGCATTTCAAGGCCGGTTTCGCGGAGCGCGGCCTGCACATCACCAACAGCCGTACCGAAGGGCCAATGACATTCGACTGCGTCAAAACCCGCAGCCTTGGCTGCGCGAATTGCATCAGGCAACGAACGGTCAGACCAGAGGAAGCCAAGGTTAGCCGAAAATTTCGTCATACGTCCCAGTCCACATCGAATTTCGTCACAACGCTGCTGACCTGTTCCGCCGACAACATGTTGGCGTTCATGCCGCGAACTAGGAGTGCCAGCCTGGCAGTGGCCTC
>JBKEAX010000336.1:0-4553 GCA_047972825.1 Hyphomicrobiaceae bacterium
GGCGCATTACGGCGCGGCGGGGGTTGGCGGCGTTGCCAGTCGTCGGTTTCAAGTTGTGAAAAGGGGTCCCAGCCCTGGGCATGCAAAAGGGGCTGGCCGCCAAGCCCTGCAACGGTTGAAAACGCCGCCGTCGCAATGACCAATACACTGGATGTCCGCAACAGACGGCGACTGGGACGTGGTCTGGACCCTTGCCAGTGCAGGACCTTTGGCAGTTTGGACATGCGTGGCTCCGGACCGGGGATGAAGTGGCCGGCTCACTGCCGGGGCAGTGAAACGCCGGGAACCGGGCTGGAAACTTCCTTTTGCGGCGGTTCGAAATAAACGGCAAGAACGTAAAGGCCGCCGAAAATGCCGGCGGCGAGAATTCCTGTGACGAAGAGGAAGCGTATCAGACTAGGCATTTTTGCTCGCTCACTCCTATTGCTATGTCTCTTTGGTTGGTGGCGCCATTATGGCTTGAACTTGCCCCGATACCAAAAAACGGAGAGAACACCTGCGGTGCAGGCTGCGGATTTGGTCGTTGGAGGGTGCTCCAACCGTTTCTGCGGGGCGGCGCACCTGTAATGCGCACGAGAAAGGCTTTGCCATGATTCGCCTGTCATTCGGGCGCAAGCTTTCAAAGAGGGACGCCAAGCGCGCGGCAGAGGTTGCTACTGCAATTGGAAGCCGGTCTGTGGTCATGATCGGCCTTATGGGGTGCGGCAAGTCGGCCATTGGGCGGCGCCTGGCCAACCGATTGTCGCTTCCCTTCGTGGATGCGGATGAGGAAATCGAGACACGGGCAGGTATGACGATTGCGGATATTTTCGAGGCCTATGGGGAGGCCCATTTCCGCGACCGTGAGGCCAAAATTATTGCCAGCCTGCTGGATGAGGGGCCACAAGTTCTGGCAACAGGCGGTGGCGCATTCATGAACCCTGAAACGCGCGCCGCCATTACCAAAAACGGCATTTCGATATGGTTGAAGGCAGATCTGCCTGTGCTGATGCGGCGGGTCTTGAAGCGCAACACGCGGCCATTGTTACGCACCGCCGACCCGGAAGCGGTGATGCGCAAGCTGATGGACGAACGCTATCCCGTTTATGCCCAGGCCGACCTCACCGTGGTCAGTCGTGATGCGCCGCACGACGTTATTCTGGGAGAGATCGTTGAAGCGCTCCGCTCCTGGCAACGGCTGGATCGGCGCCCTGCGGTCTGATAGGAGCAGGGGCATTGTGAAAAGACTGCCACCGACCGAAAGCTGCCGCGAACGTACTTTTTCGTCTACACGAAATGGTCAGTTTCAAGCCTCTTACGCATGCATTATTGCGAAAGTCCAAAGCGAATGCCGAGCCTAGTGAAACAGCCTGCCGTCTCAGATGCCACCTCAACGCATGCCGTTCCGGTGCCACTGGCGGGACGCGCGTACGAGGTTTTGATTGGGCCGGGGCTCCTTCAGCGGGCCGGGCAGATCATTCCTGAGAGGCTTGGAGAAGCGCGCTATGGGATCGTCACCGACGAGAATGTTGCGCACTTTCATCTGGAGACGCTCGAACAGAGCCTTAAGGCACATGGCCGCGTGCTAGGCACGGTTGTATTGCCCGCGGGTGAAGCAACCAAATGCTACGGGCAACTTGCGCCTTTAACCGAGAAACTGCTGGAGATGGGACTTGAACGCGGTGATCTTGTCATTGCGTTTGGCGGCGGTGTGATGGGAGATCTGGCGGGTTTTGCAGCCTCCATCTTGCGGCGCGGCGTTCGGTTCGTTCAAATCCCAACATCGCTTCTGGCGCAAGTCGATTCCTCGGTCGGCGGCAAGACGGGGATCAATACGCCGCAGGGCAAGAACCTGATCGGTACCTTCCACCAGCCAAGCCTCGTGCTGGCCGACACAGATGTGCTCTCAACGCTTCCCGCGCGGGAACTAAGGGCGGGTTATGCCGAGGTCGCCAAATACGGCCTCATCTGGGATGCTGGATTTTTTGGCTGGCTTGAAGACAACTGGCGAAGTGTTTTTGGCAACGACGTTTCAGCGCTGACGCAGGCCATCAAGACCAGCGTAAAAGCCAAAGCGGACGTGGTGTTGCGCGACGAAAAAGAAGCCGGCGATCGTGCACTTTTGAACCTGGGACATACGTTCGGACATGCACTGGAAGCGTGGACCGGCTATTCGGACCGGCTGCTACACGGCGAGGGTGTAGCGATCGGCATGTGCCTCGCTTTCCGTTTTTCCGAAGCACAAGGACTGTGTCCGGCGGGTACCGCGGCACGCGTCTCGAAGCACTTGGCCGATGTCGGCCTGCCGACGCGGATCGGGGCCATTCCGGGTGGCAAGGCAGATGCCGACGAACTGATGCGGCTCATGGCACAGGACAAGAAAGTTCGTCAGGGACAGCTTACGTTCATTCTCGCTCATGACATCGGCAAGGCATTCATCACCCGCGACGTCAAACCGGAGGACGTGCGTGACTTTCTAGCGCGAGAAATTGCTGCAACGGCCGGTGCAAGCACCTGATGCCGGGATTAACGCAAATCCTGGCAATTTTTTACGCTGAAGGCATTTGCATCTCGTCCGCCAACCTCATGTTAGGCTGCAATGTGTTTTCTGAAGTCGTTTAGAGCAGGTTCAGCCGAAGTGTACGCGGTTCGGCGTGAAGAACATGCTCAAAATAAAAGAAAATAGATCGCATTCGCGACACTGTGAAAAGTGAACGTGATCTAGTTCCAAGATCCTGCAATCTGCAAACTCTGCAAAGCCCTAACCAAATGTCTGTCGAAATTCTTCTGATACTCTTCGCCGTTCTTGCCCTGCTCGGCCTTTCGGCCTTCTTTTCCGGCTCGGAGACGGCGCTTACCGCTGTTTCCCGGGCGCGACTGCATGCGCTGGAACTTGAGGGCAACGAACAGGCGCAACGTGTAAATTTGTTGCTGGAAGAGCCCGAGCGGCTGATCGGCACGATCCTGGTCGGCAACAACCTCGTTAACATTCTGGCTTCAGCTCTGACCACCAGCCTCCTGATAGGGCTGTTTGGGGATGTTGGCGTTGCCTATGCCACAATTGGTTTGACGATCATCGTGGTGATCTTCTCCGAGGTCCTTCCGAAAACATACGCAATCGCTTTTCCTGACCGCATAGCGCTTAAGGTTGCGCCGATCATGCGCGTTCTCATCATGGTGCTTCGGCCAGCTCTTTTCGTGATCGAGACCGTCGTGTCCAACGTGCTGAAGCTCACGCCGACAAAAAAGGACGATGCTGCCAACCTGCTCGCCGCACACGACGAAATTCGCGGCACGATTGAATTGCAGACCAAGGGCGGAGGTGTCGCGCGAACAGATGCGCACATGCTGGGCGGGGTGCTCGATCTGGAGGACCTGACGGTCGAGGACATCATGATCCATCGCACGAAGATGGAAACGATTTGTGCCGAGGACCCACCTGCACGCATCGTCCAGGTCGTGATGAAGTCTCAATACACGCGCATTCCGGTATGGCGCGACGAGCCTGAAAACATCGTCGGCTTCCTGCATGCGAGAAACCTGCTGATGGCCCTTGGCGAGGTGGATTGGGACGTCGACAGACTCGATATCCTGAGCGTCATTGCCAAGCCCTGGTTTATCCCCGAGGCGACCAGCGTCAAGGCGCAGCTGAACCAGTTCCTAAAACAGAAACAGCAGATGGCACTCGTCGTTGATGAGTACGGCGAAGTACAGGGGCTGATCACGCTTGAAGACATCATCGAGGAAATCGTCGGGCAGATCGCCGACGAACATGATGCGCTTGACGCGGCAATCAGGCCGCAAGCAGACGGCACGGTGAATGTCGATGGCACGGTGCCAATCCGTGACCTCAACCGGCATATGGATTGGAACCTTCCAGATGAGGAAGCAACTACGATCGCGGGCCTTGTCATCCACGAGGCGCAAACGATTCCTGAACCGGGGCAGGCTTTCACGTTCCACGGCTATCGTTTCGAGATACTCCGCAAGAGCCGCAACAAGATTACCGCGCTCCGGGTCAAACCTGTGCCCGAGGACAATTCGGATGCGTCGGATTAGATCGCGTTCACTTTTCACGGAATCGCGCACGCGCTCTATTTTCTTTTAGTTTGAGCATGTTCTTCACGCCGAACCGCACCACACTTCGGCTGAACATGCTCTAGCATCTGACCGGCTCAGATAAACTCTAGATCGTGTTCATGTTCCATGGATCCATGAATACGATCTAGCTCCTTGCTTGAAGCATGTCTTTCACGCTGAACCGCTGCACACTTCAACTAAACATGCTCCAGGTTCGGACCTTATGAACGTGACGCCCTGTACCACCGTGAGTTGAATGTTCTTCTCCAGCCCAACCTGACAAGTTGACATTCTGCGACAGGGCGTTTCCAGCGCTGCAGATGCGTATGCCCAATGTGTGGCATACTCAAAGAATTTTGGAAAATTTGCATCTGACCGACGGACGACAAGTTCATCGACCGTTCATATGAAATCGCGTCTTCTGGCATCGGACACTTGCAACGACGATAGGAGTGAGATTGCTGAAAGGGCCGCGACGTCTGCTGATGATGCAG
>JBKEAX010000529.1:0-4139 GCA_047972825.1 Hyphomicrobiaceae bacterium
CAGTAACCCCGATCGTGCTGGCGGCATGTGCTTTGGGAGGTGCTGGTTCTACCACTTGGGCGCAGACGGCCCATCGCGACGACATTACCGAACTGCTGAAACGCACTGGCGTTGTGTCTACAGCTGAAAACACCGATGCCACGGCCGGTTCTAAACCCGGGACGGAGGCCAGTGGTGATACAGCTGCTGGAGCACCGCCACCACCGACGCGTGACCCGCGCGAGGGTGACAAGGACTACGAGCAGGCAAAGCGGCTTATGCAGGCCGTCGATGCGATTCTGAAAGACACTGCCGCCCAGCGCAGTCAGGCCAAAAAGCTACCGGGCCGCAACGATTTCATCGTACCGCCTATCTGGACCGAAACGCGGGAGGACCGTGAAGACAAGGTACGCAACCTGATCGACTCCGCGCTTGGCATCATCACCGATGTTCCGGTGGTTGACGTTCAAAAACGGGTCGAGAGCCTGCGCACCAACATACGTGAGCTCGAAGACCATATTGTCACCTTGAAGGAAAAACAGCTCACCGCGCCCGATGATGGAATGTTGCCCGGCATGTTGACAGATACGGTCAAGAGCCTTGGCGACAACATCACGGAAACCCAGTCCCGGATTGCAAGGAATCGCGAGGAGATTGCCAAGGCCAAGGGCGAAATTTCCGATGCCCTATTCAAGTCCGGCGTCGAACTTGGGCCTGAGCAGATTGATCTGTTGCTGGACAGTGTCCTGTCGGGCGACCTGGTCCGTCTTGTCGCTGTGTTCAATGCAGCCAAGCTGATCGACCAGCAACTCTCCAATCTGATGGCTGCGTCTGGCGACAACATGAATGCGACGCGCAAGTATTTCGCCATGCACGCTGCGTTGTTCGCAATTCTTGTGCAGGCACAAGATGCCACGATCGAGAAGATCGACACAAATTACCTGCCCAAGCTCGATGCCATTTTGAAGGACATCGAGGCTGCCAGAGTCAAAACAAGAAAGCTGATGCGCGCGGAGAACCGGCCTGACCAGAAGCGCGCCCTGGATTCAAACCTGGAAAGCCAGAAAGTGGCTGAAGACGCCGCGCGTGGCTACCGTAGGTATTTGCGTCAGCAGCGCGAACAGATCGCCCGCGCCCGTTTGCGCGCGGTTCACGACCTGCGGATTGCAGACAACACCTTTGAAACGGTGGAGGCGAGTTTCCAGTTGCGCAACCTTATGCGCGACAGCGCCGCCTCGTTCGAGGCAATCCAGAAACTCGAAGCGCCGACGTTCGATCAAATCTTCAAGAACGAAGAACTTCGGCGCGAATTTGAAAACCTGACTCGCAAGCTCGATTCCCCCTCGTCTTAGAGTACTGGGGCAGCATACTCACAGCAGCCAAAGCGCTGCCAACCCCAAGAACGCGAAGAAGCCGACGACGTCAGTAACGGTTGTGACAAAGACACCCGACGCGGGCGCGGGGTCGAGATCGAAGTAATCCATCAAAAGCGGGATCAATATGCCGGCCAACGCGGCCGCGATCATGTTGACCACCATCGCCACGGCAATCACGGTGCCCAATGTGGTTGACCCGAACCAGACCAGCACGACGGCCGCCATGATGACCGAGAGGATCAAGCCGTTGATGATACCAACGAGAAACTCACGGGTGATGACGCGCGGTGCATTGACGGGACCGAGCTTGTTGGTTGCCAGCGCGCGCACCGTCACGGTCATGGTCTGGGTTCCCGCATTACCCCCCATGGATGCGACGATCGGCATGAGAACGGCGAGCGAAACCATCTGTTCGATGGTAGCGTCGAAAATCTGAATGACGAACGATGCCAGGATTGCGGTGCCAAGATTGACGATCAACCACGGCACACGAGAGCGTGTTGTGTCCAATACGGTATCGGCGAGCGATTCATCACCAACGCCGGCCAGGGCCTTCATGTCCTCTTCGGCCTCCTCCTGAATGATGTCGACAACGTCATCGACCGTGACAACACCGACGAGGCGCTGGTTGGCGTCAACAACGGGTGCCGACATCAAGTCATGGCGGCCAAACTGGCGTGCTACCTCTTCCTGGTCTTCTGTGGCAAGCACCAGGTGACGGTCAGGGTTCATGATCTGCTCGACGCTGATGTTGCGCTTGGTCCGTAGCAGCCGCGACAGTTCCACCGAGCCCAGCACGCGAAAGCTCGGGTCGACAACGAAGATCTCCGAAAATGTGTCAGGCAGGTCTTCGGTTTCACGCATGTAGTCAATGACGTGGCCCACGGTCCAGAATGGCGCCACCGCAACAAAGTCCGCCTGCATGAGGCGGCCAGCCGTTTCCTCTGGATATTCGAGGTTGCGCTCCAGCGCAGCGCGCTCGTCAGTCGGCAGCTGGGCGAGAATTTCCTGCCGGTCCTCCTCACCCAGATCCTCAAGCAGGTAGGCGGCGTCATCGGATTCCAGTTCGCTTACCGCGCGGGCGAGCAGAGTATTGGGTAGCGCCTCGGAGAGCTGGTCACGAACAGCAGGATCAAGTTCGGAGAATACCTCGAAATCGAACGCTTCCCCCATGCTTTCGATCATGGAGATGCGGTCGTCGGGGCTCAGCAATTCGATAAGATCACCAAGGTCGGGCGTGCTCAAATCCTCGACCAGTTCACGCACGCGCCCCTTATCGCCATCCTCTATGGCGTCCGTGACGTTGCGAACCAGCGCTGTGCGCACCTCGTCTTCGTCCAAGGCGACGTCTTTCTCCAGCTGCTCGTTCATGTGAGCATCCTCCGCAGCCGGAAAACCGGCCCTTTTTTGTAATTCCTGGAATTTGAGCGTGGTGGTTTATCGGGCTCTTAGCACACTTTAAAGCGACACAAAGACACTGCGACCACTTTGCAACAGAGCATATTCGTCTCTTGCCCGAGACACTACATCCTGCCTTGGAAATGCTAGTCTATAACGGAATATACCAGTTGAAGCCTGCTTGAGCGATGCGTTACGCGTTGCGTAGCATGCCTACATGATCATTACATTATGGACCGATCAATATGCCGTCAGGAATTTGCGCACGCACTTTCATCGCCACTTTGGCTCTGGTCACTGTCTGGGCTGCCGGCTCACCTGCGCACGCCGCTTGTGACAGCAAGAAGGCACTCGGCGTTGAACGCGTTGTGGAAGTGGATACCACAAACGGCCCGCGGTTGGGGCATGTCCAGTACAAGGACATCGATTTTTTAAGGCCCGGTGAGGTCGTACTGACATTTGACGATGGCCCATCCAACCAGATGACTCCCAAGGTGCTCGATGCACTCGATGCGCACTGCACCAAGGCAATCTTCTTCATGGTCGGCCGTATGGCGATTGCTTACCCTGACATGGCCCGCAGAGTGGCTGAAAATGGCCATACGGTTGCCTCCCATACCTGGTCTCATAAGAACCTGGCACGCCTTTCATCCAAAAATGTCGAAAAAGAAGTTGAGCTGGGGTTGAGCGCAATTTCGGCCGCGCTTGGCAAGCCCATCGCTCCCTTCTTCAGGTTTCCATATCTGAGCGATTCCCGCCGTTCAATTTCACACCTTGAGACGCGCGATCATGCGATTATTTCGATCGACGTCGACAGCTACGATTGGAAGACGCGAACAACCTCGCGTATGTCCAGCAATGTCTTTTCGCAACTCGACAAGCGCGGCAAGGGAATCATCCTATTTCATGACATCCAGCGCGTGACCGCCAACGGGCTCAAAGGGCTACTCGACGAGCTCAAGCGGCGCAAATACAAGGTCGTGCAACTCGTTCCGAAATCCACGGCTGCCACGTTGGCCCCTTATGACGATATGGCCAAAAAACTCTTTGCAAAAAAAAGCAAGATTGCCGTTTCCAACGCGCTGACGACGCGATCGGTTGTGTGGCCCCTTTCAGGGTCAATGGAACCCTCTCAAACGGTTGTTCGGCCCGCAAGCCAACCCTCGCTGAAGCCCAAACCGGCTGCCGTTACCGTCGCTGCAGACGACGTGGACGAACCGGTTAGCCGCAGCAGCACCAACTCCTCGACCAAACACCGCAGCGACGCTCAACCTGGCCCGGCCAAGCCAACACCCCGCCAGCGCTCCGAGCCGACATTGTTCGAAGAGGTATTTGGCAAGTTCTGACTTGGCGGATGCGGCCAAATTCTCACGTCAGGCCGCAGTG
>JBKEAX010000356.1:0-2206 GCA_047972825.1 Hyphomicrobiaceae bacterium
AATTAACCACGCCTAGACACGCTTGCAGCAGTGATTGCTGGCTGCACTATCGCAACAGCGCTAAACTTTATGCCTGATGACGGAACCATCCATGTTCTGTGACCGAGCCCAAACAATGATATCGCCCCTGAATTTGTTATTCGGTACGTCAGCTGCAACGCGAGCCCTCGCGTGGGCATCATCTGTGCTGTTCTTCGTTTTGATTGCGTTGATCGTCGTGCCCGTAAACGCCGTGGCGCAGAATGCGGGTGGTTCGTTGCGTACCACTGCTCAGAACCCGCTTCCACTCGGAGGTTCCGGTCATCAAGCTCTGCCCCGTCATGTTCAAGTGGCACAGGTCTGCACTCCTGAGATGCGCAAGGCGGGATTGTGCGGCAGGAGGCCGCCCGCCAACACCAACAGCGGTCGCCCTGGAGAGCCCGCATCCTCTCGCATCGTCTGCCTCAACGGCAAGCGCACTTCACGCGGGTGCGTATGCCCCCGTGGCACGACGCTGCGCAGGGTCAATCGCTCTACATACACCTGCGTTCCACAACGTTGCCCTCGCGGTACAAAGAAGGTCGGGCGGGCCTGCGTTCCCATTACGCCGGACCGGCCGACGATCAAATGCATCGGGGGGCGTGCTATCAGCGGGCGTTGCATCTGCCCACGCCCCAAGATTCCGCAACGGATTGGCCGCCATACGTATCGTTGCGTGCCGCCGTCATGCCCGAGAGGAACTCACCGCAAAGGGCGTTCATGCGTTCCCATCATCACGCCGCCAAACCTCCCGCCGCCGTCTGTTTGCCCGCCCCACACGCATCGCGTCGGCAAACGTTGCGTGCGCGACCCTCGTCCCGATCCAACGCCGCCGCAACGCTGCCGCAAGGGTTATGAACTCAGGAACGGCAAATGCTACCGCATATCGGGTGGCACTGCGGCCTGCCCAGATGGCACGGCGCGCAGCAATGGCCGCTGCATTGCCAATCGCCCCCCTCCCGCCGCGTCGGGAGACAAAGCCCCGCTACCGCAACCAACATTGGCAAACGCGAATGCAGACAGCCCCTATGAGCCAAACGAAGTGCTCGTGGAAATCTCAGGCAATGCGCCACAGCAGATTGCCAACCGGCTGATCAACACGTTTGGCTTAACGACGCTTTCGAGCTCGCGCCTCACCATGCTTGGCACGAACCTTTACAGGTTCCGGATCGGGGCCGGGCAAACGGTTGAGCAAGTCGTTGCTGCAATTGCACGTGAACAGGGCGTAGAAACGAGCCAACCCAACTGGCGGTATCGCTTGAACCAGCATGCGCCATCAGCGCTTCCACAAACGGAGGCTGAAGCCACTACGGCGGATGCAGGTTCCAAAACCAGGACACCTTCAGATCCCTGGGCCAGGTGGGGCACTAAGCAGGACCGGCAAAGACAACAGCCAACTCAACAAAAAGACGAAAAGCGCCATATAGCGCTCCAACCGGTTGCGAGCGAAAAGCCACGCAAAACGCTACCGCAATATGCGCTCGACATGATCGACGCGCCCAGGGCGCTACGCATTTCGCGGGGCCAGAACGTTCTTGTCGCCGTCATCGATACCGGCATTGACGAAAAGCACCCAGAGTTGGATGGCACGATTGCCGCGCACTTCAACGCTTTTCCCTCCGAACCACGAACGCCGGACAAACATGCAACCGGCATCGCCGGGATCATCACAGCGAAAGGTGAGCTTGCTGGCATTGCGCCTGATGCGCGGCTGCTTGCCGTTCAGGCGTTCACGCCGACCAAGCCAAATGGCGAGCGGCGCAGCAACGGCGGTGCGGGCACGTCACACCGCATTGTCGTAGGGTTGAACTGGGCGATGATGAAAGGCGCCCGCGTTGTCAACATGAGCTTTGCCGGGCCTGAAATGGATACCCAGGTGGCACGCCTCATCGAAAAAGGCAATGAGGCTGGCGTCATCTTTGTTGCCGCTGCCGGTAATGGCGGACCGGAAGCGCCCGCGGCGTTGCCCGCCGCTCAGCCTTCGGTGATTGCCGTCACAGCAGTTGATGGCGCGCATCAACTCTACCAACACGCGAACGTCGGCCCCTATGTCGACTTGGCGGCCCCGGGCGTGGACATCATGACCGCCAACCCTGGCGGAACTTACGACTTGGCTAGCGGAACCTCATTTGCGGCTGCGCACGTCAGCGCGGTTGCTGCATTGTTGCTTGCCAAGTCCTCACGGCTG
>JBKEAX010000533.1:0-5500 GCA_047972825.1 Hyphomicrobiaceae bacterium
TACCAAGCACAACAAGACCAGCAACAGCGGCGAATGCCTTCTTCATGGCGTTACTCCCTATGACACCGGAGCGGCTTTGCGCTCCTGGATGAGATTATCTGGATCATCATGCTCGCGGCCCTTTCGACAACGGATGATGCTCCGCCCGGCCGCATCCGGCAGGGTCAGGTTGGTTAACACATTCCGACATTCGAATGAACGATTTTTCTAATACGGCGCCTATGAAACGTTTGTCACCAATGGAGCGAATTGCGTGTCATAAGACCTGAATACCGCAATGCACCAAGAGGGATATTGCAATAACCCGGCGGGTCTAAACCATCGATTTGTATTGTGTGGATTCAAAACTGTGGCGGTCTGGGAGAAAACAATTTTGTGCAGCGCACACTCATTCAATTCGCGCTGCAAATCATCGACAGATCGTCGCATATATTTTTTCTGACTCGCATCAGGGCGCATGACGGTTCATTGTATTCGCGTCTACGAATGTTTATTTCCGTTCAATGTGGCGCCAACAAAGGGGTGATCACATGCTCTCGACACTAATGAGCCTGACCCGTTCGATGAAGCCACTCGGCCTGGCGCGCGGGGCTGCGCGCAAAACGCTATTGGCGATTGCAACGTTGGCCGCGCTACTTGCCGCACCAGCTTCCAAACCGGCTCAGGCCGACACGCTGCTGCTCGTTCAAGGCTATCTGGGCGATGCAGGAAGCTGGCGCGTAAGCGGTGTCGTTCCACTGCTGCACCAGCGCGGCTGGGCAGATGCCGGACACCTATATCTGGGATCCGCAGGTCGGATTGTCTCGACCATCCCAACGCCCAAATCCGCAAACAGGCTTTACACCCTGGATCTGCCCACAGAAGCGCCAATCGTTTTGCAGGCCCAGGTCCTGACAGCCAACATCATGGAAGCGAAAAATCGCCACCCAGGCGAAAAGATCGTGGTCGCGGCACATTCAGCAGGTGGCGTGGTGGCGCGCTTCGCATTGGTTACGGACGTCAACGCGCAGATCTCCACCCTGATTACGATAGCAAGCCCCCACCTTGGCACTTCCGCAGCTGAGATGGGCTCTTCGCTCAGCAATTCGCCGTTGTCGTGGGTCGCGCCTTTTGTCGGCCTTGGTACGATCAACCGTTCGCGCGAGCTTTATCGTGATCTTTCACGGGAAGGGCCTTACACCTTGCTCGGTTGGCTCAACCGGCAGCCTCACCCCCTTGCAAGGTATGTGTCGGTAATTCGTTCCACCGATATGCGCGCGCCATACGCCGGCGACAACGTTGTTGAAGGCTGGAGCCAGGACATGAACGTCGTGCCGGCGTTGCGAGGACGTGCAGAGCGCTTCGTGTCACCGGGCGATCATGGGTTGCGTCCAGACGACGGCCTGCTTATCGCAGATATCATACGCGCGACAGATCGCGATCAAGAACGCCAGACCGCTGCTACCAACCACTGACACATTGATTGCGCTAATGATGCTGATGTGAATGTTGCCGAAAGCACTGCGGGCGTTTATGTGTGAGATGGTGCTGGAATTTGCAGACGCTGCATGCGTCGCCAAAGCGTCGTTCGGTCAACACCCAGCAACCGCGCTGCCGCGGAACGGTTGCCGTTTGACTGGACCAACGCCCGCTCTATATCGCGACGCGCCTGTGCGTCCTCATCCGCGCTGCCACTTTCAACAGCATTTGGCGTGTATGGTTTAGACCGGTTTGCCAGGACGCTAACCCGAATCTGCTCGGGTAGGCTTTCAGGCCTTACGACACCATCCACCGAACAAATCAAAGCATGTTCGACCGCATTTTCCAGCTCGCGCACGTTTCCAGGCCAATTATAGTTCATAAGAATCTGCATCGCATCAGGACTGCAGACCACATCCGTGGGATAACCGCGCGCCTCCAAGTGATCGCAGAAGTGTTCAAGCAGAAGCGGAATGTCGCCGCGACGCTCGCGGATCGGCGGCACGTTCAAGGTAAAGACCGCCAAACGGTAATATAGGTCGGCACGAAAATCACCGCTGTCCACCATATCGTGCAGATCGCGATTGGATGCCGTAATCAGCCGGATATCGACCTTTGCAGTCTTATCGGAACCAACCGGTTCGAACTCCTGGTCCTGCAACACCCGCAACAGCTTGGCTTGCAGGTGCGTCGGCAGTTCGGCGATTTCATCCAGGAACAGCGTTCCGCCATTTGCAGCCTGGAAACGACCCGGCCGGTCACGCATTGCACCAGTGAAAGCGCCCTTGACGTGCCCAAACAATTCACTCTCGATCAACGATGCTGGAATGGCAGCACAGTTCACCTCGATAAAGGGGCGGTCGGATCGCCGGCTCAGACGATGAATGAGACGTGCGATATGGGTCTTGCCTGTACCTGACTCGCCTTGCAAGAGCACCGACGCCGTGGAGGGGGCCACTTGGTGAATGCGTTCAAGCAATGACAGCAGCTTGCGGTCGTTGGTTACCAAATCGCCACGAGAGCGATCGACCAGCATTTCAAGACGCTGCCGCTCAGTCATGTCGCGGATGATCATGAGGCGTGTTTGTCCGACCAGTTCACACGTCTGGCAACTGTGCAGTTCAAGGTACCGGCTTTCACCGTTCACCTTGAGCTTGCGCTGGAAACGCACGAAATCGGTAAGCTCTGCTGACTGGCCTCCCGCACGAGCGGCTTGTGCCAGCGCATCGTCGATTGATTGGTCCGCGGCAATGCCCAGGACCTCATGCAAAGACGTCAGCGGTTTATTGCGAGCCGCGCCCAGCAACGCAACCGCCGCCGGGTTCTGATAAATAATGTGGCCGTCGAGATCGGCCACAATCACACCTTCATCTATAAATGACACGACTGCTTCAAGCAGAACGCGCAATTGATCATTATTCGGCACTTCCAAGAGCCATCCTCCCAGAAAGAATGACTTTTAACCCTCAGGGTCTATCGCCCGATGAGCCCATAACCATTATTGTTGCAATGGTTTTACTGTTGCGCAACACCCTTCCCCTATTTAAGTTTATTTTTCTGCGGAATAACAAAGATTTAAAAATTTTTTTGTAAATTGGCTGTCACGTCACCATTGCAACACCTGCAACGCATCACAAGAGAAAATGCATTAAATTCAATTGATTAACCCTTGGCATAGGCATTGCATTAGTAAGATCGAATATTCTAGTATGATCGTCTGAACGGGGCGCCAAAGACCCCGCGAGACGGGGAGGAATGGGGCAATGAGCCTGTTTTCACCGGAGTGGATGGCGCGTTTTCGCGACGCATGGAACGCCGAACCTGCGCTTGCAGGTGCGCTCGGTCGCATTCGTTTCGATTCTACAATTGGTTACGGTTTTCGCGGAGAAGATGATCCGCGCGGGGTCTTAATCATAAAAAACGGCGAAGCGATAAACGCAAAAGCCTACGAGGGCGAAACTCTTGACTGGGATTTGCGCGCAGATCCTGAGACCTGGAACCAATGGCTGGAAGAGCCACCGGGCATGATCAGCCTGGGCATGGCCTACACGTCTTCACGCCTTCAATTTGTTGTTGGCGACTACGTCACAATGATCAAGGAGCCGTCGATGGCCGGCCCATTCATGAAAAGTTTTTGCGTAATGGCGAGGGTATAATGCGTTCAAAGGCTTCCGCGCTTTCCATTTTCACTGCCGCACTCGTCATGTGCTCAGCGGATCCGGTGAAAGCTGCCGAATATAAAACCGTACCGGTTTCAGTGAATGAGGCCGGGCAACTCACCACGGTTGGCGGCACGGTCATCCCCTACAAAGAGGTAACGCTTACTGCCCAGGTCCCAGGCCAGGTCAACAAGGTTGCCGGCCGCGAGGGCGACCAGGTCAAGACAGGCCAGGTGGTCGTATCAATCAATGATGACGCGCTGCAGGCCGCACGACGCGCAGCCAATGCGCAACTGATCGCAGCCGAAGCCTCTTTGCGTAATGCCCATGTCCAGTATTCCCGTGAGCTTTGGTCGCCCAGAACCGGGCAGCCGACAGGCATGGGCCTGCCAGCGATGATGGACAGCTTCATGCGCCCCTTCACCGGCCAGTACGCGGGTGGCAATGATCCCTGGGTGCGCCGATATGCCGACCTTCACGGACAGGCAAAAGGCGTCGACGACGCACGCACTGGCATCATGCAGGCCCGCGCAAACATCGAGGAACTCGATGCCAAGATCCGGGATGCGAGCCTGGCGTCACCATTTGATGGTGTCATCATCAAGAAAATGGTTGAAGTCGGCGACACGGTTCAGCCTGGCCAGCCTTTAATGCAGGTGGCCTACATTGCCTATCTGCGCATACAGGCAGAGGTGCCCGTGGCGCTCGTTTCAGCGCTGAAAATCGGATCATTCGTTCCTGCCCGCATCGACTACGGTGGCGGCATGTCCGTTCAGGCTCGCGTTGGCCAGGTGTTCCCGGTTGCCGATGCTGCCCACCATACGGTGACAGTGAAGTTCGACTTGCCGAGCGGATTACCCGGCGGTCCTGGCATGTATGCCGAAATCATGTTGCTGGACCCAGGAGCACAGGCTGGAAAACAGCTTTCCATTCCACCAAACGCTATCGTGTGGCGTGGCAGCCTGCCATCAATTGATATTCTAAAGGACGGCAAACCCTCTCTACGCGTGGTCCGCCTCGGCGCAACATTGCCCGACGGCAACGTTGCGATCCTGTCGGGCTTGAATGGTGACGAACAAGTCATCGTGCATGAGAAAAATACCGCAGCAAGTGCACCTGCGACGCAAGGCTCTTCACCACAGTAAAGCGGATATTTAGCAGGACCGTGTATTCACTACATACTGGGAAGGCATCGTTGAGGGCGAACTCCGTGACAAAACGGAACGCCGGGCAACGCAAGTTTAAGGTATGAGTTCCGTGTCGCAATCGAATGGCCAGGGGCCCACAGAGTCGCACAACAAGCTTGGCATTGCCGGTGGCATTGCAAAGACGTTCATTCACTCGCCTTTGACACCCCTGCTTCTCATTGCATGCCTTGCATTGGGCATCATGGGCTTGCTTTCAACACCGCGCCAGGAAGATCCGCAGATCTCCGTGCCAATGGTGGACGTCTTCTTCCAGTTCCCGGGAGCCTCTGCTCAACAAGTTGCCAGTCTTGCAGCAGATCCGCTTGAGCGGATGATCAGCGAAATTCCAGGTATCAAGCACGTCTACTCCGCTTCGCGGCGCGGTGGCGGCATGGTGACTGCGCAGTTTGATGTTGGCGAGGACCACAACCAATCCCTCGTGAAACTCTATGACAAGCTGATGTCCAACGTGGACAAGATCCCCCCCGGGGTCTCGCAGCCGCTGGTAAAACCCAAAAGCGTCGACGATGTGCCAATGGTGACGCTGACGCTGTGGTCCAACGAGCTTGATGACGCCAGCCTGCGTTCGATTGCACTTGAAGTCGTGCAGCGGCTGAAGCAAGTCAAGAATACCTCACAGAGCTTTGTTGTTGGCGGACGCTCCTCACAGATGCGCGTCGAGATTGATCCAGCCAG
>JBKEAX010000477.1:0-10567 GCA_047972825.1 Hyphomicrobiaceae bacterium
AAAACCTTACAAGAAGGCGAGGAATTAAGATGACAGACACAACGGTCGAGAGGCATGCACTCTCTGATTCGCTTGCTGTCTTGGGGGGCGGTCTCGTCGCATTCGCCGGCGCCACGATCGCAATCAAGACAAGCGATGCAGCCATGGCGTTTCACGGTGTCCTTCTTGCGCTCGCCGGTGCCGCCGCTGCGTTTTATGTCCTTTCCAGCGCGTTTGGCTCCGACGGGGCGCAACTCTACGATTCCAACGGTTATATGGACGGCCCCATCAGGGTTGCCATTGTTGCTTCTGTCATTTGGGGGATTGCCGGCTTTCTCGTCGGCGACATTATCGCCTGGCAATTGGCCTATCCTGCATTGAACCTCGACCTGCCGTGGACAACATTCGGACGGCTTCGTCCACTGCATACATCGGCTGTGATCTTTGCCTTTGGCGGAAACGTACTGATTGCTACCTCGTTCTACGTCGTACAGCGCACAAGCCAGGCGAGCCTTGCCGGTCGCTGGTCGCCGCACTTCGTCGTCTGGGGTTACAACCTGTTTATCGCAATCGCGGGCACCGGCTACCTGCTCGGCATCACGCAAAGCAAGGAATACGCAGAGCCGGAATGGTATGCAGATCTGTGGCTGACCATCGTCTGGGTCGTCTACCTTCTGGTCTTCCTCGGCACGATCATGAAGCGCAAGGAGCCACATATCTACGTGGCCAACTGGTTTTACCTGGCCTTCATCGTCACGATCGCGATGCTGCACCTTGTCAACAACGCGACATTGCCCGTCAGCATTTTCGAACCCAAGAGCTACATCGTATTTGCCGGCGTCCAGGATGCGATGACGCAGTGGTGGTATGGCCACAACGCGGTTGGCTTTTTCCTTACCGCGGGCTTCCTCGGCATCATGTACTATTTCGTGCCAAAGCGCGTCGAACGTCCCGTCTACTCATATCGACTTTCGATCATTCACTTCTGGACCTTGATCTTCCTCTACATCTGGGCGGGCCCGCACCACCTGCACTACACTGCGTTGCCTGACTGGGCCCAGACGCTCGGCATGACATTCTCCATCATGCTGTGGATGCCATCGTGGGGCGGCATGATCAACGGCCTGATGACGCTTTCGGGCGCGTGGGATAAGCTCAGAACCGACCCTGTCGTGCGCTTGTTGGCGGTATCGGTGGCGTTCTATGGCATGTCGACCTTCGAAGGGCCGCTCATGTCGATCAAGGCCGTAAATTCCCTGTCGCACTATACCGACTGGACCATCGGCCACGTTCACTCAGGCGCGCTCGGCTGGGTGGCGATGGTGTCGTTTGGCGCGATCTACTGCTTGATTCCGTGGCTGTGGAAGCGCAAGGCGCTCTACTCGCTCAAACTGGTCGAGTGGCACTTCTGGATCTCCACACTGGGCATCCTGCTCTACATCACCGCGATGTGGGTCTCCGGCATCCTCCAGGGCCTGATGTGGCGCGCCTACGACAAGCTCGGCTTCCTGACCTACTCATTCGTCGAGACGGTTGAAGCCATGCATCCGTTCTATGTCATCCGCGCCATTGGTGGCGGGCTGTTTGTCATTGGCTCATTGATTATGGCTTACAACATGTGGCGCACCATTCGCGGTGACGAGCCTGTCGATGCCAAGGATCAACCCGGCGTGGCAGCGGCTCCTGAGCTTCGGCCTCAGGCTGCGGAATAAAGGGGGAAAAGATGACACACGAACCCTTCGAGAAGAATTCGATCATCCTGCTGATCGGCATCCTCATCATGGTGTCGATTGGCGGCTTGGTTCAGATTGCACCCTTGTTCTGGGTCGACTCGACAATCGAGAAGGTGGAGGGCATGCGCCCTTATTCACCACTTGAGCAGGCCGGGCGCGATGTCTACGTCCGCGAAGGCTGCTACCTGTGCCATAGCCAGATGGTTCGCACGCTGCGCGATGAAGTCGAACGCTATGGCCACTACAGCTTGGCTGCAGAGTCGATGTACGACCACCCGTTCCAGTGGGGCTCCAAGCGCACGGGACCGGATCTGGCGCGCGTGGGCGGCAAGTACTCTGATGCATGGCATCGCGAGCACATGAACAACCCCCGTTCGGTTGTGCCAGAGAGCATCATGCCATCCTATCCCTGGCTGGCCGAAACGAAGCTCAACTACGAAAAAATTGCCCTCAATCTGCAAACCTTGAGCATGGTCGGCGTCCCCTATACCGCCGAAATGATTGAGAAGGCGAAAGCTGACGTTGAAGCCCAGGCCAACCCCGATGCTGACGGCGTTGAAGACCTCCTGAAGCGCTACCCCAAGGCCAAGGTTGGTAATTTCGACGGCAATACCAAGGATGTCACCGAACTTGATGCCGTTATCGCCTACCTGCAGATGCTTGGAACGTTGGTCGATTTCGCCAGCTTCGATGAGTCCGGTCCGAACCTTAGGTAGAGGGATGCTGCGCCAATGACATACGACACAGTCGCAACCTTTTCCCAGGTCGCGTCATTGCTGTTCTTTGTGGCGATGTTCATCGGCGTCATCGTCTACGCCTTTTGGCCGGGCAACCGGAAAAAGTTCGATGAGGCTCAGCGCAAGGCGCTTGACCTCGACCACGAGAACGAAAGAAGTGGGGGCCGATAATGGCTGAACACAAAAAAGAATTTGATGAAGTAACAGGCGTGCACACCACTGGCCATGTCTGGGACGGCGACATCAAGGAACTGAACCGTCCGTTGCCCAAGTGGTGGCTCTACACGTTCTATGTTTGCATCGTCTGGGCTGTCGGCTACTGGATCGCCTATCCAGCATGGCCCTTGGCCGAAGGCTACACAAAGGGCCTGCTCGGCTACTCACAGCGTGCAACCGTAACTGCGGAGGTCGCGGCCGCGCGCGCCCAGCAGGCAGGCATGCGTTCCCAACTGGAAAAAACCTCGCTTGCCGAGGCCCGCAACAAGCCTGACCTGCTACAGTTTGCAACCACGGGCGGCAAGGCGATATTTGCCGATAATTGCGCACCCTGCCACGGCCGCGGCGCACAAGGTGCCAAGGGCTATCCCAACCTGAATGACGATGACTGGATCTGGGGCGGCACACTTGAAGCTATTGAACAAACAATCCAGCACGGCATTCGCTGGTCAGCCGATGATGACACACGTGTGTCAGACATGCCCAAGTTTGGTGCGGACGGAATTCTGGAGCCCAAACAGATTTCAGATACAGCCGAATATGTTCTCTCGCTGTCAGGCAAAAGTACGGATGCGGCCGCCGCTGAAGCTGGAAAGGCCGTCTATGCCGAGAACTGCGAGTCCTGTCATGGCGAAGATGGCACCGGCAACCAGGAGATGGGCGCTCCCAATCTCTCCGATGCACTGTGGCTTTATGGCTCCGACAAGGCAGACGTGGTGGAAAGCATAAAAACCGGACGGGGTGGGCAGATGCCATCCTGGATCGGGCGCCTGGGCCCATCGGAGATCAAATCACTGGCGCTCTACGTCCATTCACTGGGTGGTGGCCAGTGATGCTCGTTTAGAGCACAGGGCGACACTGGCATCTTTTATTGGTCTCCCCGCGCAAAGTGCGGGGAGACGTGATTCAAGCCTATAAAATATCGAAGGTTTAGTTCTTTCATTGACCGTCAATGAAGTGAGCATTTGCTGGAAACGAACCGGGGCTTAGAGCATGTTCAGCCGAAGTGTGCGCGGTTCGGCGTGAAGAACATGCTCCAGACAAAAGAGATTAGAGCGCGTTCGCGATTCCGTGAAAAGTGAACGTGATCTAGATGCCGGGTGCGATGATCTACCGTCTTTCAACTCAGGTCGCCCAGAGCAATAGTGAATTTCAGTCTCAATACACCCGTAGAGAGTTCATTTTTGTAACGTCGATAAAAATGGCTCACCAGAATCAAAGCCTACATATACTGCCAACGCTGATAATGTAGGCTTGCAAATTGGAACTTCACGTCGAAATCCGAAGTTACGCAAAGCCTGTTGTGCGGCTCAAGGCTCGTGAGCAAGTCACCCAGATCGCAAATCCAGGAAACGGCGCCCAATCCAGATGGCCATAACCGAAGCCCAGCCCCCACAAACCAATGAAGCTGCCCATGGCGTTCAAAAGATTGATGTCACGGCGGTAAACAGCAAAGAACAGCGCGCGACCTATGCAAGCCGCGTTAAAGTCTACCCAAAACAGGCGCAGGGCTACTTCCGCAACATCAAATGGTTGGTAATGGTCGGCACGACCGCAGTTTATTACCTGCTGCCCTGGCTGAGGTGGGACCGTGGGCCTGGCCTGCCCGACCAGGCTGTCTTGATGGACATCGAGCATGGTCGTATTTTTTTCTTCTCTCTCGCGATCTGGCCGCAGGAACTGTATCTCATCACCGGCTTCCTGGTGCTGTCGGCGTTGGCACTGTTTTTATTCTCTGCAATTGCTGGTCGTGTCTGGTGTGGTTATCTGTGCTGGCAAACGGTCTGGACCGACCTGATGGTCGCCGTTGAACATTTCTGGCAAGGCGACCGCAATGTGCGGATCAGGCTCGACAAGGAGCCGTGGACCGCCTCGAAGATCTACAAAAAGGTGATGACACATCTTTCGTGGATCTTGATTTCGGCAGCAACCGGCGGCGCATTCATTCTCTATTTCCGCGACGCCCCAACACTGACATCGGAATTCTTCACCGGACAGGCGCCATTGCCGTCCTATGCGTTCTTCGCGATGCTTACCGGATTTACCTATTTGCTTGGCGGGATCGCGCGCGAGCAGGTTTGCATCTACATGTGCCCCTGGCCCCGCATCCAGGGCGCCATGCTTGATGCCGACAGCCTGCTTGTCACGTATCGTGATTTCCGTGGCGAGCCGCGCGGGCCTAAGCGCAAAACGCAAAGCTGGGATGATCGCGGTGATTGCATTGATTGCAACGCTTGTGTCGCAGTCTGCCCGATGGGCATCGATATTCGAGATGGTGCGCAACTTGAATGCATCCAATGTGCCCTGTGCATCGATGCCTGCAATGGCATCATGGACAAGATAGATAAACCGCACGGGCTCATCGCCTACGATACGTATCGCTCAATCCAATCGGAAAAGAAGGGCGGCGGCCTGAAACTCAACATCATTCGTCCGCGCACCCTGCTCTATACGGGTTTAATCGCGTTCGTTGGAGCAATCGTGCTGTTTGCTCTTGTTTCCAAAACCGTCCTGGAACTCAACGTCATCCCTGAGCGCAACCCGCTATTTGTGCAATTGTCCAGCGGTGGCGTGCGCAACACCTACGAGGTCAAGATCCTCAACAAGCGATACGAGCCGCATACCTTTGCGCTTGCCGTCAAGGGGTTGGAAGGTGCCAGGCTTTCCATTCTCGGCCAGGAAGACGCCGTTGAGCCGAAGATCACGGTTGTACCCGACGACTTGCGCGAGGTGCGTGCCTACGTGACACTGCCTCAGTCTGAGCGCGCCAAACATCCTGGCGAGAAGGTGCCCTTCTCGTTTATTGTCACCGACAAGGATGATGGAACGCAAACCGTTCGCAGCACGATTTTTCGCAAGCCACTCAATTAGGAAATGTAATCTTTCGGTCCTAAAACACATTGAGATTATCGATCGAAGGTATACCTTCCTCATTCGCACGGCGCGGGCATCATGCCCTATGTCGCTCGCCGTTACTCGATAAGCGGCTACAATGAGGCCCCCATGACAGAACGCGTAATAACAGGTCGCCACGTTCTGGCCGGGCTCATTGCCTTTTTCGGCGTCATATTGCTGGTGAACGGCATATTCCTCTACAATGCTTTATCGACATACACCGGCGTGGTTTCCGAAGAGCCCTACCGCAAGGGTCTATCCTACAATGAGCGTATTCAGGCTGAAAAACAGCAAAAGACGCTGGGCTGGTCCAGCCATTTGGCTCTTGCCGGCCAAGGTGACGGCGTGAAACTGGATCTTGCCGATAAAAATGGAAACCCGGTGAGCGGGCTTGCCATCACAGGTCGGATCGGTCGCCCGGCAACCGCTGCGATGGATATTGCACTGGTCCTCAGTGAGGCCGAACCAGGACGCTACGAAGCACGCTTCGACCCGCTGGCGGAGGGCACCTGGCAGATCGACGTCGAAGCAAAGAAGCTGACCGGTGAGGGAGACGAGGTTGTCTGGCGGGCGAGAAAACGCTTGAGATGGCCAATCCGCTGACCGACAGCAGCGAGGCTGCATTGCTTTCGTTATCCGCAACGAGCGCCCCTGCCCTTCCGCAGCGCACGCCGGCGGAGGCGGTCAGCGATAACACTGGCCCGCAGATCGCTGCCACCACGCTGGTTGCCGACACGATGTATTGCGGCACCTGCATGATCTCCATCGAGGATACGCTCAATGCGTTGCCTGGTGTGGAAAACGCCCGTGTAAACCTGACCACGAAGCGGGTTGCCGTCCGCTATGACCCAACCGCAACAAGCGCGGTCGATTTCATCACCGCACTCGAAGGCGTGGGCTTTCCCGCCGCCGAACTTGTGGAAAGCCGCGAAGCTGAAACGGACGCGCGCGATCGCGATTTTCTCAAACGCCTCGGCGTTGCAGGTTTTGCAGCAGCCAATGTCATGTTGCTATCGGTTTCGGTTTGGGCTGGCCTGGCAAGCGACATGTCCGAAGCCGTCCGCGGATTGTTTCATTGGCTCTCTGCCTTGATTGCTCTACCCGCAATCGCATACGCCGGGCAGCCGTTCTTCCGCTCTGCGGCCGGTGCGATAAAGGGCCATCGCCTCAATATGGATGTACCGATTTCACTCGGCGTCCTTCTGGCTACGGCCATGAGCCTTTACCAAACCGCCACGGCTCATGAACATGTCTATTTCGATGCCGCACTTACGTTGCTCTTTTTTCTTCTGATCGGCCGCTATCTCGATCAGTCCATGCGCACACGCGCAGCCGGCGCGGCCGCCAATCTGCTGGGCCTGAAAGCGACTGTTGCGGTACTGCTGGGTGACGATGGTGAAAGCCGACGTGTTTCTGCACGAACGCTAAAGCCTGGCGATCGCATTCTGGTTGCAGCAGGAGAGCGCATTCCAGCAGATGCGACAGTTGAAGAAGGCATCAGCGAGGTCGAAGAGAGCCTGATAACAGGCGAGAGTGTTCCACGGGCGATAGCGGCAGGCGCGCAAATCTATGCTGGCACATTGAACGGCGGCGGGGTGTTGATTGTCACGGCAACAGCCACGGACCAGAACACACTTCTGGCTGAAATTGCACGCCTCGTTGATGTCGCAGAACAAGGTCGCGGGCGATACGTGCGCCTGGCGGATCGCGCGGCGCGAATTTATGCCCCGGCCGTGCATGCGCTATCAGGGCTCACGTTTGTTGCCTGGATTGCGCTCGGAATGGGCTGGGAGCCCGCGCTGACGGCTGCAATCGCAGTGCTCATCATCACCTGCCCGTGCGCACTCGCGCTCGCTGTTCCTGCTGTCCAGGTGGCCGCAACGAGCCGGCTGATGAAACGCGGCGTTCTTATCAAGTCACCTGACGGACTGGAACGCCTTTCAGAGGTGGATACCGTCGTGTTCGACAAGACGGGAACGCTTTCACTGGGCGAACCACAACTGGTGGATCCAGACAGCCACGATCGTTTATTGATGGCACGTGCAGCGGGAATGGCCATGACCAGCCGGCATCCCTATGCGCGAGCGCTGGTTCAAGCTGCAGAACGCCGGGGGATTGTGGTTGTGCCGTGCAAAGACGTGCGCGAGGTTCCAGGCCGAGGACTTGAGGCGACCACCAGCTTTGGAATTGACCGGCTGGGCTCTGTTGCATTTGCCGACCCTGGAGCTGCGGTAAATAGCGAGGATGCGGTCTCGGTTCTTGTCTTCCGCGCGGCCGATGGCGCAAGTGCGCTGTATGCCTTTCACGATCGGTTGCGACAGGACGCTTGCCAGACGGTCGGCAGACTTTCTGAGGCGGGCTTCAGGGTCGAACTGCTTTCGGGGGATCGGCCTTCGGCTGTGGCCGCCGCTGCGGCAGATTCGGATATTAAACGCTTCAAAGCAGAGGTGGACCCTGCAGGCAAGCTCGATCATCTAGCGAGGCTGAAGGGCGAAGGACATACTGTTTTGATGATTGGTGATGGATTGAACGATGCACCGGCGCTGGCCTCTGGTCACGCATCAATGTCGCCAGCCAACGCGTCTGACATTGCCCAAACAACCGCTGATGCGGTGTTCCAGGGGCAGCTCCTTACCCCTGTTATTGAAACACTGGAGGTTGCCAGCGCTGCGCAGCACATGGCGCGGCAGAATTTTGCCATTGCTATCGCCTACAATATTGTCTTCGTGCCCTTGGCCATGACCGGCTACGTCACGCCACTGCTCGCAGCCGTTGCAATGTCGGCCTCTTCAATCGCCGTTACGGCAAATGCAATCCGGCTCAAAACCAAGCGCCTGACCTTGAGACCTGTTCTATGACATCACTCGCCTGGCTTATTCCTGCAGCGTTATTTCTCGGCGGCTTAGGGCTTGCTGCTTTTTTGTGGTCACTCAAAAGCGGTCAGTACGACGACCTCGAAGGTGCGGCATGGCGAGCATTGGAAGACAGGTCGCCAGGCGAAGAAGCTGATGCCAGAGCGCCTTCGCAGGACGCTTCAAGCCAGCACGGAAAAGACGACCACAAGCCAAGGCAATAAACAGGGCGTGGGATGACCGGTCAGCTTAAATCGCGTATGCGATCCCGTGAAGAGTGAACGCGATCTAAAACCATTCACGGCCGCCATGTTGTCTGTTGCGCGCACTACAGAAGCGAAAGACAACGTACCCATTCAATACGTGAGCACCCGCACATCATCATCTTCCATGATTGTCTCCATCAGATGTGCACCACCAACAATCCCTTCGCACTCGGCAATGAGATCGTCTTTGGTCATGTCGAACAGCTCCAGGTTGGGCGAGCAGCAAAAAAACCTGACGCCGGCATCATGGGCATCCTTGATGAAGTCATAGACGCTCTTCGGGCTGCCTTCCTTGACGTAGAGCTTTTCAGCGACACCCTTTTTCATGAGGACGCCTGCCGCAGCCGTGCATATGACCTCAACATCATACTCCATCGCTGCCGCCACGGATGCCTGGAAGATCGGAGCACCAAGCTCCTTGGTATTGTCTGGACCCGAATTGACCATCACAATCACCAGCTTTCTTGCCACCGCGCTGTCCTCTTGTCTGGATGCATCAACTTGTCTGGATGCATCAACGACACTGTTGTGAAATCAAAGCCACAATGCGATAGATTTCAAAAACGAGACATTCAACACTCTACTGGAGTGTGACCAGGAAAACAGCACCGATCTAACTCAAGGCGCTCCATCAAGCGAACGCAACGCCGCCGGTGGGAAAATCTATCCCGTCCAATATGGGTTTGCCGAAATCGGTGCAATTCGCCAGGCTACTCGATCTCGAACCAAAATCACCACGGCAGAATGCTTTTATCTGAGCCGGACAAAACCTAGGGTCTCGGCCCTGGCTCACAGGACTGAACACCTGGTTAGAGCTCATCCCAATGCGAATCGGTTCACCGAAGTGACACCACGCCCATTGGCTCCCTCACACCCCATTACGCAAGAACATCAAATGAATGGCGGCCATATATTTCTATATCAAATGCCATAAATAGCATTCTTTGCATCCATTTATTTGCCGAGTCTATTTGTGTAACGACGATGGCACAGAGATGCAATCAATGCCCCGAATATCTTCATTTTCCATTGTGCAAAGGATCTAGTTTGACGGTCTAATGCAATGCGCTTTTCAAACATCCTGACCAATAAAAAGTCTTTTGTGCTGGGGAGGGTGCTGCGAACAGGGCCAAGCACCCTGACGAGGCCTCGTCTGTTTTGAAACGAATGGCCTGGATCACAAGCACGCATATTTGGGGGAAAGAAACCATGCATAGGTTACACGTTTACGCGGCAGCACTTGTCGCCATCATGGCAGGTTCGTCTGCCCATGCTGCAGACCTTGGCGGTGATTGCTGCGCGGACCTGGAAGAACGCGTCGCCGAACTTGAAGCGACCACGGCACGTAAAGGCAACCGCAAGGTGTCCTTGGCCATAACCGGTTGGGTGGCTGAACAGGTCATGTGGTATGATAACGGCGCAACGAGCAATACCTACGTCACTGGTGTTGGATCGACGCTTAGCTCACACTTCAAAATGACTGGCTCGGCGAACATCTCGCAGGATTGGTCCGCTGGCTATGTCATTCAAGTCGAGGTTAATTCCTCTGATCCTCTCACCGCAGGAAACTCAAGATTCAAAGACGACGGCCCCTCGGGGCTGCGCATCGCCAATGCCAACGGTGAACTGGCAAGCGGTACAGTGGACCTGCTTTATTCGTTCTGGTTCTTGCAGAGCAAACGTCTCGGCAAGGTAAGCGTCGGCACAATCCCACAGGCATCACAACACGCCGCTGCGCTTGTTGACGGCTCAGGCTCGCTGGTCATGGCGAACTGGGTTCCGCTTGATGGCATGGGCATCAACCTTTCGCAGAGCGGAACGCAGCTTTTCACGCCAAACGGAACCGGGCTTCCAACGGGTGCCTTGATGTGGTGCGGCTCAACGGCCCT
>JBKEAX010000487.1:0-1739 GCA_047972825.1 Hyphomicrobiaceae bacterium
AATTTTGGCGCGACATGAAGGCCACTAGCAAAATCATTTGGCTTAGTGTGGCGTTTATCGCGCCTTAGTTGATACCCAGCGTGCCGCAACATCGATCAACTAAGGCGCGACGCCACACTAGCGATCCACAGCAAACCGTGTCATGGGGTAATTCCACCTGCAGGTGGAGGTGGTTCGTCGGGATCACGCTCAGACATGTCGCGTGCGGCAACTGCTGCGGAACCATCCCGATTGTAGATGTCGTTGCGGAATTGCACGGTCCCATCTGGCTCTGCCCATGCGGTGATATAGCCAAATACGACCGGCACCGGGCGTGATAGCTTCACGTCCACCGCCTGACCAGCACTGAGAATTTCGCGCACTCTCCCCGGCTGTTCCCAGCCTTGCTCGTATTGTGCGATCCATTCTGCGAGATCGAACACACCCTGCACGCGCACACATCCTGCCGAGAAAGCACGGCTGGACTGATTGAACAGGTTCTTCATCGGCGTATCGTGCATGTAGACGCCGTGCTCGTTGGACATATCGAGCCGGACAAGGCCAAGCGCATTGCGCTCACCGGGGTCCTGCTTGAAACGAATCCGGTTCTTATCGACATTGTTCCAGTCGATCGTCTCCTGCGGAATTTCAGGGCCGTTGAAACTACCGTCGTAGACGCGGATTCCCTCTTCATTCAAATAACCAGGTTCACGCTGCAAGCGTGGAATGAGATCAAGCGTTGCCACGCTTGTGGGCACACGCCAGTACGGGAAAAAATTGAGCGCTTTGATTTCGCTTCTGAGAACCGGCGTATCGCGGCCTTGGCGACCGACAATGACACGACTGCGCAACTTCGTTTCCCATTGCTCGATCGCTTCAAGCTGAAAAGCAGGCACGTTGACAAAGACGTAACGATCTTCCACGCGTGGCTGCATCAGATCAACGATCCGGCGGCGATTGAGCCTGAGTTGATCAAGGCGTTCACTGGCGGAAACATTCATTGCGGCGCGGGTTGCGCGATCAACACGGCCGGTGGGCCGAAGACCATTGCGCTTTTGATAGCGGATCAAAGCGCTTTGGACTTCGCCATCCAGAGAAAGTGATTCAAAATATGAACTGGACCGGCGCATGTCGCCGGTCGCCCTCAACCGGGCCTTGACGGCAGGTATTCTATCATCGTCATCGCCAGGGCGAATCGTCCGTCCATTGGGAATAGGCTGCCAGCCACGTTGTGCTATTCGCTGATAACGTTCAATGGCCTGATCTATTGCCGTCACCGTGACGTCGCTCAGCCATGGCGTACTATTCTGTTTGAGATCGCTGTAGTCGTCCGGCTGCTCTGCGTTGCGACCGCCCTTTGAAGAACGACGTTCCTTCTGTCTATAGGGCTGTGGTCCAGCAAAAATTTGCTCCCACCACTCGCCGCCTTGTGCCTTGGCTGGGGTAACAGGAATTAAGCTTGCGAAACAAACCGCGCAGAGAAAGACAATCGCCGTTGCGGCCATCCATCCATGGGGCCTGTCCGTCCTCTTGAACAAGCACGTGGCTGTGACGTAACGAACTTTATCCATATGCCTTGGCAGCATCGTATGGCTATCCTGTGGTCCATTGGTTCCGTGGGCGCAGGCCTGCTCTAGCACGCCGCCCGCAACATTACGATTTTCGTGCATGGCCGCATTTCGCGCTACTTGGTGCACACCGTGTAACACGCACCTCATATGTCAAATCAAGCTGGCACCATTGCAAGGCGGACATTGTCA
>JBKEAX010000515.1:0-2764 GCA_047972825.1 Hyphomicrobiaceae bacterium
AAACTTGTCTTTGCCGTTGATCGAGGCGCCCGACATCCACTATTCGCTTATGATCCTGCCTGAAGTTCTCGTTGTTTTCGCAGTTGGGCTGTTTTTATCGTTGCGTTGAAACCGCTCGATCTGGCGATCCGGCGCGGGCTGAATTTTCAGCCCGGTTCCCGGGATTGCTTCACCAGTCTATCTCTGTACATACTAATACCTGCTGCGGCTTTCGGCGCGCTGGTCAATCCGGGATTGATCTCAGGCCCGCTCGGCAGATATATGTTCGCCCCAGACTTGTTTCGCAAAGCAAGAATTGTTGGTTGAGCGCAACTCCCTTGGGACGCAAAACGATATCCAAGGGGACGGCGGTGGTTCGGTTTGCTCCGGATTGCGCTGAGGGTTGCGCCTTCGGCGGGCGTGGTGGAATTGGTAGACACGCCAGATTTAGGTTCTGGTGGCTTCGGCCGTGGGGGTTCAAGTCCCTCCGCCCGCACCAATGCTTCCTGTTTGCGAATCCAGTTCAATGCGCGCCTCCTGGAGAGGCTTCCCAGGGCCTATGGCTTTATCCAAGCCAACGTCCTGCTTAACCTAGGGTTTGATCGAAGGCTTTTGACGATATGCAAATCACCGAGATGAACAATGACGGCCTGAAGCGCACGCTCAAGGTCACGGTGGATCAGACCGAGCTGGGAGAGCGCTTCAACCAGAAGATCGACGAGATCAAGGGGCGCGTGCAGCTCAAAGGTTTCCGCAAGGGCAAGGTGCCTATCTCGCACATCAAGAAGCTTTATGGGCGCTCGGTCATGGCCGAGGTGCTTGAGCAGACGGTGCGTGAGACCTCTTCCAAAGCCATCACCGATCGCAATGAGCGGCCGGCGATGCAGCCTGATATCGACCTGCCCAAGGATGAGGGCGAAATCGAAAAGGTGATTTCAGGCGAAGCCGGCCTTGCCTATTCGATGTCGTTTGAGGTGCTGCCCGAAATAGCGATTGCCGATCTGACCACGCTGAAGCTGGAAAAATTGGTGGTGGAGGTTGCCCCTGAGGCCATCGACGAGGTGGTCGCGGATCTTGCCAAACGCAGCACGACGTATGATGCGGAAGAGGGGCGCGCTGCGCAGGATGGCGATCGGTTGATGGTTGATTTTGTCGGCAAGATCGACGGTGAACCCTTCCAGGGCGGCGACGGCAAAAGTGTTGAAGTGGTGATGGGCCGGGGTGGTTTCATTCCTGGTTTCGAAGAGGGCATGGCGGGGCTGAAGGCCGGCGATGAAAAGGTCCTCAAGGTGACGTTCCCAGAGGCCTATCAGGCCGAACACCTGGCGGGCAAGGAAGCCGAATTCGACGTGAAGGTCTTGGAGGTTGGTGCGCCAAAGCTGCCTGAGATCGATGACGAGTTCGCAAAGACTTTGGGTGCTGAGAGCTTCGACAAGCTCAAGGAAATGATCAAGGACCAGTTGGCCCAGGAGTATCAGCAGGGCGCGCGCATGAAGATCAAGCGCGAGTTGCTGGACGAGCTGGAGAAGGTTCATGAGTTTGAACTGCCGGCTTCCCTTGTCGACAATGAGTTCGACAGCATCTGGACCCAGCTCAATGACGGCATGAAGCAGGAAAACAAAACCTTTGCCGATGAAAACAAGACGGAAGAAGAGGCTCGCACGGAGTACCGCAAGCTCGCTGAGCGCCGTGTCCGTCTTGGGCTGGTGATTGGCGAGATCGGTGACAAGAACAAGATCCAGGTTACTCAGGATGAACTGAGGGCGGCACTGGTTGAGCAGGCACGTCGGTATCCCGGGCAAGAGAAGTTCGTCTACGAGTACTATGAGAAGACGCCTGGCGCGTTGGCTCAGCTCAGAGCGCCTTTGTTTGAAGATAAGGTCGTCGATTTTGTTCTCGAACAGGCAAAGCCGGCAGAAAAGACGGTCAGCAAGGACGAGCTGATGAAGGCTCTCGATGATGCTGCACAAGCCGACGCGTGAGGTTCGTCGGCAGCCAAACGCCCAGCTCGCAGATTAACCGCTCGTGCTGTAGATTTGTTTCAGACAAGAGGGGCCTACTGTTGGGGTCCCGCAACGCCGGCGCGCCGGCGAGGAGAAAGACACGCCATGTATGATCCCGTCGATACCCTGACCAACACGTTTTGGCCGATGGTGGTCGAGCAAACCAACCGTGGCGAACGCGGCTATGACCTGCCCTCGCGGATGCTGAAGGAGCGCATCATTTTTGTGACGGGTGCCGTCGAGGATCATATGGCTGCCTCGATCTGCATGCAGCTCTTGTTCCTTGAGGCGGAAAATCCCAAAAAAGAAATCTCAATGTACATCAACTCACCTGGCGGTGTGGTGACGAGCGGCATGGCCATTTACGACACCATGCAGTTCATCAAGCCGCCGGTGGCCACGTTGTGCATTGGCCAGGCTGCTTCAATGGGATCGTTGTTGTTGTGTGCGGGTGAAAAAGACATGCGGTTTGCATTGCCCAACGCGCGCATCATGGTGCATCAGCCTTCCGGCGGATTTTCTGGGCAAGCCTCTGATATCGAACGCCACGCCGAAGACATCATCAAGATGAAGCGGCGGCTCAACGAGGTTTATGTTACCCATACCGGCCAGCCGTATGAAACGATCGAGCGGACGCTTGATCGCGACTATTTCATGACTGCGGAACAGGCCAAGGATTTCGGCCTCATCGACCGCGTCATGACCAAGCGTGATGAGGCGGTCTTGTCGCCGGGCAGCAAAACCGCCGACGAAAAGTCAAAAGACTGAGGGTCTTAGATCGC
>JBKEAX010000537.1:0-7776 GCA_047972825.1 Hyphomicrobiaceae bacterium
GTGCGTCTGGCTTGGGAGCGGAACCAGAGTTGAATGAGGATTGCGCAACTTGATCCCAGTAGAACGCCAGACAGGATAACCAGTGCACCCCATGATGATATGAGCGCCATGGCGATGACGAATGGCGCTACGACAGCAGCTATCAGCGTGAGGACCGAGACGACCTTGGCTGCCGTCATCATGGTGTGATGAACGGGGGCCGTTGCGACAAGATCCGGGGCGTCTTCGCCGGAGATGGCCAACCACGCCAGGGCGCCAGCAAGTTGCCCGGCTGCCATGACAAGAACGGGAGCCAGAATTGTCTCAATGTTTGATCTGGTGCCATAGCTGACCCAGAGCATGAGCGCAGGCGGGATCAGGTAGAGCATCTGCATCAGCGTTTGCGATACAAGCCAGGGGTCCCGGCGCAGTAGTGTCCATTCCTTCATCACCAGCGTGGCGAACGTGGGCCGTTGGCTGAATGTGTCACGCGCGGTTTGTGTTTTGTGATGCGTGCGAACCTCACTCATCCCCATGGCAGAGATGGCATGGGTCTGGAACTCTCCTGCACCACGCCGGAGAACGCCGACGAAAAATAATGTGGCTATGCTTATTGCGGCGATGAGCGGGGCTATGGTGCCCATGGCGGCTTTAGCCGGTAGCCAGACAAGACGAGTTGCTTCGGGCAGGCCGGTAATGACGTCGTTGGAGTTCAACAGGGCGTAGCGTGACATCGAACCGTAGGAGAGAATAGCGGCAATCTGGATCCCGATCAGGAACGAGGCGCCGACGACGGCTGCTGTGATCTGCGCGACAAGACGGGTACGTTTTGGTCCCATGCGCTTGAACAAGGTCAGCGTTACAATAATGGCAAGCCCGGCAGCGATTGCGGCCAGCACCAGGACCATGGAATATGCGGCCAGCCAGTGAGCCCCATCCAGCCATGCCGCAATGTTGATGAATGGCGCAACAAGAAGGCCAGACATCATCGCCGTTGTGATGACCATGCCGGTTATGCGGACAGAGAAAAGATGACGTGCGGGCGCTGGCGATGAGAGGATGAGGTCAAGGTCGTCACGGGTGTAAAAGGCGCGTGTTACCTGCTCCAGGGCCTGCGAGAACATCATTGTAAACGACAAAACAAGGCTCATGGAGACGATGGCCAGCATCGTTTTGTCGGGGCCGCCTTGTGCGGGAAGATGGGGTGATAACACCAAGTAAGCGATGCCATGCATGCCAAGGGCAAACAGTGCCATGCCGATGATGATGGCGCGATCCTTGAGCTTACGCCCGCCGGACATCAACATCGTCCAGTCCCGCCAGGCGAGGCGTGCTTCGTGGCGTGCAAACCAGGTGAGGCTCGTGCCTGCTGGGGCAGTCCTGCCGGCTGTTGCGGCGGCCTGCACACGCATCGCTTCTGCCGTGCTCATGCCAGGGCCTCGATTGTCGCACGGGGAGCAGGTGCATAGGCTTCATGCGGTGCGGCCTGTTGTTCACCTTCTTCCTTGACGATATCCAGGAAGATGTCTTCGAGGCTTTGCCCGCTTGCACCGTTGGTGTGGCGAAGATCTTCAAGTGTGCCTTCGGCCAGGAGTTTTCCATTCGCAATAACGCCGATACGGTCGGCCATGCGCTCGGCCACTTCGAGGATATGCGTGGTCATGATGACAGTGACGCCTTGCGAAACGAGATGGCGGAGTACGGCTTTGACTTGGCGGGCCGAGCCCGCGTCAAGGCCGGTCAGTGGTTCGTCGAGGATGATGAGCGAAGGCTCATGAATGAGCGCGCCGGCCAATGCCACCTTCTGGCGCATACCTTTTGAGAATCCGCCACAGCGCTCGTTGGCCTTGTCACTGAGGCCAAACACGTCGATGAGCTGATCGGCTTTGGCCCTGGCCAGTTCGGCATCCATGCTCCATAGCCCGGCAACGAAGGCGAGATATTCCATTGGCGTCAGCTTGTCGTAGATCATGGGTTCGTCGGGTACCCATGCAAGCACGCGCTTGGCCGCTATTGGATCTTGACGCGCATCAATGCCGCAGATGGTGATGTCGCCTGCGTCGGGCTTTAAAAGGCCGGCGACCATGCGCAGCGTTGTTGTTTTACCTGCGCCGTTGGGACCGAGCAGGGCGTAGAATTCACCCGACTTGATGGTCAACGACAGGTCAGCGACGGCGGGCTCTTCAAACGTTTTGGCAAGGTCGCGGATTTGCAGCGCTGGGTGGGCAAAGAGGTTGGACATGTGACGCTTTACTCATGACATGGGTCATCCCGGCACGCTTGTTCATCGCGCCTTAGGACATCTGTGGATTTGCTCACGAGTGTAGCGAAGGTGGGTTGAAGAGGGGTGAAGGAGCGAAGAACTTCTGCCCTTGGGGTTTCAGCTTCAGATGCAAAGTACAAAAAAGGCGGCCCGCGAGGACCGCCCTTTTCGAACAAATCAATCAGGCTGGCGGATTACTCTTTCGCTTCGCCCTCTGCTTCGGCGGCCTTGGCGGCGGCTTCAGCTTCAGCGGCGGCAGCTGCGTCTGCTTCAGCCTTGGCTTGTTCGGCGGAAGCGGCAGCAATGATGCCTTGTGCTTGACCGACCCAGTCCTCTTTTTCGATGCGGCCATCGAGCTGCAGGTTTTCATCGATGTTGGCGATATCTTCGTCCGAGAAGTTGGCGATCTGCTCCAGCTTGATGCAGTTGAGCTGCTTCAGGCGCGCCTTCATATCGTCGTCGATACCGTTGATCTGGGTCAGATCCTCAGCCTCGCCCTTCTGCTTCTTGAAGCCTTTCCAGGCGGCGTTCAGGCGACGTGCGCGCGCATCGGTGCGTTCTGCGATGCGGGCTGACTTGCCGCGACGGCCACGCAGGTAATAGAGCTTGGCGCGGCGGACCCTGCCGCGGCGCAGGACTTCGATGGACGTGATGAATGGCGAATAAATCGGGAAAACGCGCTCCACGCCTTCGCCGTAGGAGATCTTGCGGACGGTGAAGCTCTCGTTGATGCCAGCACCGGCGCGAGCGATACAGACACCCTCATAGGCCTGATTACGGGTATTGTTACCCTCGATCACCTTGACCATGATTTTCAGCGTGTCGCCGGGACCAAATTCAGGCACCGCGCGTTTGGCGGTGATGGCCTTGATCTGCTCAAGTTCGAGCTCTTTGATGATGTTCATATTCTTTAGTCCTTGATTTTGTTCATCAAAGCAGAGGAGCCGCAGGGCCCTGACCCGGCCCTTTCGGGCGGGCGGGAAGCGGCTCGTGCGGCCCGGATTTCCGGGCGTCCCAGCTTGGGAAACTCTTGTTGGCCGGGTGATAGCCGAAGTTTGGCGTTTTGTCGAGCGGGTGCGCGACCGGAGAGTTGGCCGTAAGCGGTCGAATTGTTGATCTGCCTACCGCTCTACTGCAAGGCCCTGGGAACTGGGGGTGGTTTTTTGTTGGTTTTTGCGCCGTCCACGGAGGAGCCTGCGTCGGCGTTGTTTGCGTGTCCGCTGGCCCGCACCATGACCGATGCTGTGGTTCCGACGCGAAGCTCGATGTTGGCTGGCAGCTCCTTGACGGAAATCTTGACCGGGATGCGTTGCGCCAGCCTGATCCATTCAAAAGATGGCTGCACGGTGGGCAGGAGCCGTTGCGATGTGCTGCCGTCCTGTTGCGCGATACCCCAGGCGATGCTGTTGACCGTGCCCTCGATGGTTGTGTCGGGATAACTCATAAGTGTGATGAAGGCTGCGTCACCGGGCTTAATTGTTCCGACCGTGGTTTCACGAAAATAGGCGTCAACCCAAAAGCTACGTCGGTCGACCAGGGCCATGGCGGCCGCACCCGCGTTGGCCTGGCTGCCTAGTCTCAGGTTCAGATTTGTTACGTATCCGTCGACAGATGCACGCTGCTCGGTGAATTCCAAGTTTAGCTGTGCGCTCTCCAGATTTGCTTTCGCACTGCGCAACTGGGCGTTCTGGTCCCCCTTTGCGCCGCGTTTGGCAACGGCCGTGGCGCGTTGCGCCTGGGCTTGTGCAAGCGCGCTTTCAGACTGTGACAACGCAGCCGTGGTGCGGTCCACATTTGCGCGGTCAACGTCATAGTTCTTTTTTTGCGCATCGTAGTTGGCGACTGAAAGGTTACCGTCCTTGACGAGCCTTTCATAGCGATCCAGTTGATTTTTGGACTGCACTATGGCGGCCTGGGCTGAGCGCAATTGCGCCTGTGCCTGATCTACCGAGGCTTCGGCCTGCTTTACCTGTGCTTCTGCTGCTTCAACCTGCCTGTCGAGGCTGTCAAGCTGATCAACGGTGGCGTCGTACTGCGCTTTGGCTTGTGCGAGTGCAACTTCGAATGTGCGTGGGTCGATCCGGAAGAGCAGGTCTCCAGCTTTGACTGCCTGGTTATCTGTGATTGGCAATTCGGTAATGGGGCCTGACACGCGCGGTGTCACCTCAATAACGTTGGCTCTCACCTGGCTGTCGCGGGTCCAGGGATTGGCAACGTAGTCGAAATATTTCAACGCCATGAGCAGCACTGCCACCGATACGACGAAAATGGTTAAAAGGATCTGGAGTGACTTTTTCATTTGCTCAGATGGGTATGAGAAGTTGACCGATGAGGACTGTGTAAATGGCGCTAAGGGCGACGAAGACGAGGGTGGGGGCAGCAAAGTAGCGCGTCCACCTTAGGCGATTGAGAACGATCGAGGTGATCCACGCAAGGATTAACCCCAACGTGGCGACCACCAAGAGCGGTGGAAGGTATACTTCTCCGAAGTTTATCTCCGTTGGCATCGGGTATGAAACTCCACGTTTTATTTTAACTTCGATACTTGCCTTGCATGCGCCTTGTGTAGCAGCTCAGCGGACTTTTTTAGGTCGGGCCGTTCCATTTTTTGTTTGGTACGACCTAAAACCTAGGCTCAGTAAGACGCTGCCATCCGACATGGTTTGCGTGGCGAGCCGCGCCAAGTATAGCTATGGAAATTCCGCGATATGCCGAAAGAACACGTTGCATGTGTGCGGTCCCTTCAGCCCCTTGTTCATTTGGTGTGCCGTCTGCTGTAGCCGAGGCGGAGATTATTTTTTCGATTGTTGTGAGCTTTTGAGCGAGTAGTTCTTCTACCTCAGTAAGGTTGGACAGGCTGTTTTCATCAAGCAGTTTCTGGAGGACCTTCTCGATGCCAAGGTGCCAACTGCGCACTTCTTTGCGCAATCGCTCCACCCAAACCTCATCGGCGTTCCGTTTGCGCATATCAACAAGGTCGGCTGTGCGATATGAGACGGCGTGCAAGTTGTCGGTTAATCGCTTTAAAGCTTCGATATCCTGTTCGCTCGCTGCTGTAGCTGGAAGTCTGCCGATCCAGGTGTCGATGCGGCCGGGAAGCGTGCGAAGCTGGTTCATATGATAAGCGCGCAACTGGCGGGCCCACCATGAGTTGGCCGAATGCTGGTCCCATTTCATGCCGTCGAGAACGGACATCAGGCTGTTTGCGAAACGCCTGAACATGCGGCGAACGACGTGTTCAGGACGAAACGAGATGGGAAACCGCTGCAACAGGGCCAAAAGCAGCAATATGATCAGGATTGCGGTCACGATGTTCATCGCATAAACGGCGTCATAGGTCTGATTGTCGTTGGAAACCTGAATAATCAGCATGAATAGTGCGACGCCGAGGAAGCGTCCAACCTGGAGCTCTTCAGTGGGGAACAACCAGGCGATGAGGAAGATGGCGGTGAAAATCAACGTGCCGAGCTGCAAAAAGCCGGACAGGTGCGGCATGATGAAGATGTGTGCGATTGCGCCGTAGATACTGGCGACGACGGCTGGCACGACAAGTTTGGTCGCCGTGATCCAAGGCATACGGCCCAGATTGATCGCAAGAACGACGGTGATGACAAGAACAACCGGGCCATCTGGCAGTGCGGGCACGTAAATGTAAGTAAAGAACGCAAGCCAGATTGCAAGGAACTGGAATGCCACGATCGCCATGTGTTCGGGGTCAGGAATAAGGATCCAAGGTCGCGACGTGCGTTGCGGCACGACTGCCGGTCCCTTGTCGGTTGCGTCGGCTGCGGCAGCGGTTAGCTGGCGGGTGTCACGATCGAGGTCGGCGTAGGTTTCTTGCCGCAGCAGTTGCTCACCTTCGTGGAACGGGTTGGCCGACGCTATTTCTGCTTGTGATGCATTGCCTATGTTAACGGGTTGTGGTGCGCGCGGTTCCCCCTGCTCAGCCAAAAGGCTTGATGTGTTCTCCAGTCTCAAAGAAAACTCATCGAGTGTCCGGTCCAGTTGCTTCAGATGGTTGCTACTAATGCCAGATGCGCCAAGTTCGAATGATAGGTCCAGGCGGTCTAGGTTTGCTGCGATGTCTTGCAGGCGGGTGGAGATTTCGTGCCAGGCGGCATCGCGCTGGCGCAGTTCGAAGCTCTCCATTTGAGCTGACATGAGAAGCGTCGGAATGTTCATGAAATTGCGTGCGATCTTATCGCCCAAATCGCTGCCGCCATGAGATAGCTGGTTGTGGGCGGTATCTGGCCTGTCGTCGTGGGCCCTTTGCCGAACAATAGCAATCCTGTCACGCAACAGATTTATCTGTTGGTTGATCACGTCGCGCAGTTTGCCGTAGGTCGACCGGTGTGACAGCAAGAGTGCCAGAGCCGTAAAGCAGAGTACGCCAAGCACTGTTTCTTTGGCGCGAAGCTCCACCACGTAGAAGCTGCGTGCGCTATCGAAGCCCGACATGATGGAAAGCAGCGGTACGATGAAGCCACAGCAGTACCAGAAATAGTAGATTTCGGGGTCATTCAGCATCCGCCAAATGCAAAAGCAGACCCAAATGCAGGTAAAGAAGGTGAAGGCCCAACGGTCCTGTGCGAACAACGATATAAGCGCGAGGGCGACCAGGATTGCAACGGCGGTGCCGGTCAGGCGTTGCAGTCCCTTGAATATGGATTCGCCCATCGTAGACAGGCCAATCATCACCACAGCGAGACCCGCCCAATAGGGCCGTTGCCAGTTCATCCACAAGGCAATGCCATATGCCAAGGTGATGCCACCGGCGATCATTAGGGCAAATCTTGAGCGGTCCGAGAACACGTAACTTTTCACGCTTAGGTTCTGGAGCGCCAATTGCGCTGCTGTTGTGATTGCTGTTTACCGTACCAACGCCAGGGACGGCCGCCAAGCCTTAAGCGACGGAGCGGCGTTTAAGCTCTGTTTTTGGTGAACAATGGCGGCGGTGAACGAGGGTGGTTGCCGACCTTGCAATCTGGCGGCCTTTGCCTGGTCACCACCCAAAGCCAGCATGGCATGCTCAAACCCAGCATTATGCGGGGCGACCAACTGTGATGGGACGTAACGCACTATGGTCCGGACTCATTGCTATTGGGTCCGGACCCTAGGCCTTGGTAAGCGGTTGGTGGGTTGGCTACTGCAACACAGCTAGTGTCTGACGGGGGTTTCCGCTGGTTGCTGGTGCTTGTTGAGGACCTGTAGCGCTGTTGTGATGTGGCTTTCGGCGTCGCCAGCGGCGTGGGCGGAGGCGATCTTGCCGTCCGGGGTTATGACATAGGATGTTCGGGCTGCCATGACGGCATCGCCGCCGCGGTCGTGGGTGGAATCGTACGCCTTGGCTACTGAGCCATCCGGATCGGCTGCGACGGGAAACTTGTCACGGCACTCCTTGGTCGAGAACTCTATTTGCGTTTCGATGCTGTCGGTGGAGATTCCGATCACCGATGCGCCGAGGCTTTCGAACTGCGGCATCGCCTCAGCAAAAAGGTTTGCCTCCACTGTGCAGACCGACGTGAAGCTTTTGG
>JBKEAX010000558.1:0-3980 GCA_047972825.1 Hyphomicrobiaceae bacterium
GCTTCAGCGCTATCAACGACGAAGCACCGCAATCAACCAGGAAGTTCGTATCACTGGCCTCGAAATGGAAACACGTATTGAAGCGCCCCCCACTTCCAAAGGCATCTCCACAACCAACAAAGGTTAGTTTCAACTCGCGGCTCCACGTCTTGTCACCAAAGATCTATTCTTGCCGGCGCTTCCAACGTCCACAACTCGCCGGCGAGAAAATTGATGGGGGGGTTCCAACACCGCATCCCAAGCCTGCACAAAGCCTTTGCTATCCAGGTACGTCCTTCTTGACTTGACCGTTGCGCCACTCACCCACGATACCAACGACGAACATGATCACCGAGATCGACAGCAACAACGCTGAAACAGGTCGTTCAAAGAACTCGATAAGCCGGTAATCCATCAATTGCATCGACTTGGCGAATGCCGATTCACCGATGGTTCCCAGGATCAGACCCAGAACGATGCCAGCGGCGGAATATCCTGTAGAGCGGAGCAGGTATCCAACGACACCAGCAGCAAACATGATCCACACGTCAACAAAGAGATTACGCAAGGCGTATGACCCGATTATCGCCAAAACCAGAATGCCCGGCGCGAGCCAACGGAACGGAACCTTCAGGATATGGACGACGGTCTTGGTTTGCAGCCACCCCAATCCAATAATGAGCAGATTGGCCCAGAACATCGCCGCAAACGTAACCCAAACCAGATCGCCAGAAGTTACGAAGATGAGCGGGCCTGGCTCCATGCCGTGAATCTGGAAAATGCCCATGATCATCGCCGTAAGGGCACCACCCGGCAAGCCCAGCGCAAGAAGTGGAATCATGGCTGCACCGGTTGCAGCATTGTTGGCTGCCTCAGGCGCAACAACGCCCTCCAACTCACCTTTTCCGAAATTTTCTTTTTTCTTCGACCATTGCTTTGCCTGGCTATAGCCGAGAAACGCCGCCAGCGTTGCGCCGATTCCTGGCAAGATACCAGCAAACAAGCCAATGAAAATCGAACGAACTATAGTCCAGCGCAACGCGATGAACTCAGCAATTGACGGAAACTCCAAAGAAGCTTTTGGACGCTGTCGCTCACCCTTTGCAATCGCAATCGCCTGCCCCAGAACTTCCGAGACGGCAAAAAAGCCGAGTATCAAAGGAATGAAGTGAATTCCCGCCGTCAGGTAATAGGAATGGTACTCCATTCCAAATATGGTCCCGTTGCTGAACCGCGGCACGCCACCAATCGGGTCCGTACCAACAGACGCAATCATCAAACCCGCAAGAACTGACAACCAGCCCTTCCATAGCGTTTTCGCACCAATGGAAACGGAGACCGTCAAGCCAAACACGATCAACGAGAAAATCTCAGGCGGACCGAATGTGCGAACTGCAAATGATGCAACCACCCCCGTTGCCATCATCATCACAAGTGCCGACACGGTCCCGCCGATTGCCGAACAACTGACCGCCGCACCAATTGCCTTTCCCGCCTGACCATTCAATGTCATCGGATAACCATCAAGGCAAGTTGGCGCATTCTCTGGCGCACCTGGAATATTGAACAGAATAGCTGTGATGGCGCCGCCGAAAACGCCCGCACAATAGATGACAGAAAACAGCATGATCGCATTTTCTGCGCTCATTGATGCTGTAAACGGCAGAAGCACTGCTCCCAGCGTCAGCATATTGACACCGGGGATGGCACCAAACAGCATTCCTCCAATCAAGCCCAGGAAGAATATTCCAATTGACGTGCCGCTACCAAATAGGGTGAGCGTTCCCTGAATGAAGTGTTCCATTCTCCACTATCTTCCTGAACGCACGAATTCGACGATTGCGACATTTAATTCGTAAAAGAAGGACTCTGCTCCAAGCGGCAAAGCCACGTAGAACAGCCTCGTAAATACCAGCAAGGTGAGACCGTAGACGACAAGCAGCACCAGAAATATCGTCAGCGGGTTTCGCACCCCCAGCAACAAAAGAAAACCGACGATAAAGATGGGTATCGAGATGTATGCCCCAAGGACCGGCGTGATAAACAAAAAAACAAATGGCCACAGAAAGATGCTTGCACGGTGAACCCACTGGGCCGCACTGACGCCAGTGTTTTGAACGTCCCCGTCTCCACCTTCGATTGGAAGCCCTTTGCGCACCGCATGAATCTGCATGACGAGTTGGAGGGTTGCCACAGCAAACACGCCCAATGCTACTGCGCGTGGCCAACCTGTAGCGCCAAAAGCGTAGTTCGCAATATCCTTATCGAAGTACGTAGTCTGTTGGTAGAAAAGACCAACGAGCAGGGTCCAGAAAAACCACTCGGCAATATAGCGCCGATAGTGACCCTTGTTTTCATGACGCGGAACGTTTTCCGAAGACGATGCCATCCAATCAACCTCATCCATGCCAACAGTACGGTATGAATTCATCGCCGCCTGCGGCTCTCGACAAGAGCCGCAGGTCAGCTTTGAGCCACACCAGTCTTATTTGACGAGGCCGGTTTTCTTATAGATGTCTTTATAGCTTTCTATGGATTTTTCGATCAGTAGCTTCGCGCCTGCACCGTCGCGATAGCTGTCAATCAGGTTCATATACTTCGCTTCATTGAACTTCTGGAAACCGGCCTCATTGAAACCAGCTGCACAAAGCCCTTCCAGATACTTTGCCCGATCGGAAGCGGTACCTTTTTTCACGAAGAACCCACGAAATCGAAGCAGCGGGTCGAAGTTGGCACCCGCCTCAAGATGGGTCGGAATATCGGCGAACGCCTTCGGACGATCGTTTAGAATCGTCAAGATCGGTTTCATTTGATTGCTGTCAATGAACGTACGCACATCTCCCGGCTGCTCAAACAACACATCCACCTGGCCGCCAATCAGCGAGCCATACGTCTCAGCAGGCTTGTCGAACGTGACCTGGCGTAGATCCAGGTTCAGCGCTTCCGACAACTGCCGCATCGTCACGAGTTCCAGCGAACCCACTTTACCAAGAAGCCCCATGGACAATTTTCCTGGGTTCTGTTTGGCGTATTCGACAAAACTGGCCCAGTCTGTATAGCGCTTTTCATCTGGACGGATGTAGATCTGACTGAAGGTAATCTGGGTAACGCACAATGGAACCCAGTCGACAGCTGGATTTTCGCGAATGTCACCTTTGGCAAAGGCTGCCGCAGCGGTATCGATATGCTGCATAATGGTGTGCCCGTCTGCAGGCGAGACCATGAAATCGGGAATCGCAGCCGTTCCACCGCCACCCGGCTTATTGACGATCTGGAAACGAAGATCAGAAATCGTCTCCAGCGACTTTACCATCGCACGCGTAAGCTGATCAGAACCACCACCAGCGCCATATGGTACAATGATGGTGATCGGCCGCTTACCAAAGCCAGACGGCTTTTCTGGCACCGCCATTTTTTCGGCAATTGCTGGACTGCAAACAACGGCTGACAGGACTGCCGAAGCGGCCAGCTTTGCTAAGAAATTCATTACACGATTTCCTCCATATTGCATGACAGGCGGTTTTTGCCTGCCACGTTGCCCCGATAGAATGCATGCAGATTTCCCAACTGCACTGGATTGCCTGCGGGCCTTTCAATTTCAACCTGCATCAGCGTGTATTGGCACGCCTTATTGCTTTTTAATTCACGCCTCGCGTCATGTTGGACATTCACGCGACACGGGTTCTCCACGAAACGGTTGAAACCTAGAACTTTATGCCAGAGCAATATTGTCACGTCAAAGTTTTCCAAACGGCATAATTCGTTTCTGATATTCAGAACCTACTGGCGCGCAACGTCAAATGCATGACGGTAGTATGCGGCGTGTTGAATTAGAGGTTTCCAGTTCGAGCGGAGGACCACGTCGTCGAAGATCTCGCAACTAGAGCATGTTCATCTTTGGCTGACTCGGTTTGGGGTTCCCATTTTCTGCGAACAGTGATTCAAGATGGATGCTGGGTCAGGGGGCCAGCATTCATGACCAAGCCACTCGGACACGATCT